>DATLTC010000025.1 GCA_035533755.1 Gemmatimonadaceae bacterium | reverse complement strand
CTCCGGCCCCAGCCTCCACGACGAATTGCGCCCCGCGTCGCCCCGGAAGTAGTTGGCGTTGAGAGAGGGCACCAGCGACCGGCGATCGTCGCCGCTGATCGAGACCCACGGGGCCACGTAGGGATCCTGGCGGATGGCCGGTCCGCCGCGCGCCGAGCGATCGTCGTACGTCGTACCGAGCTGCCCCAGCGTCGCGCCCATATTCCACGACCAGTTGCTCCGCGCCGTGAGGTGGAGGTTGGTGTTGTATGCCGCTTCCAGCGGCAGGCCGTTCGTGGTCCAGTACTGCATCCAGTTGTTGTTCCACTGCAAGCGATTGTAGAGCGCGCGCTGGTGGCGGTCGAAGAACCCCGCCCAGGTGTTCCACGACTGCTCGTCGGCCCGTCGCAGATAGCCCAGGTCGTTCACCTCGAATCCGGCCGACCGGCGCTGGTACGCGGACTGGAACATGAGGTGCTCCCCGCCGATCTTGCCGAACTTGAACTCCTCCGCGTCGCCCCCCAGCAGCGTCCGGTTGGAATCCAGCGGCAGCCCGGCGTCGGGACGCTGGTAGTAATGCACCGCGTCGGTCTGCAGGGCGAGCATCGACGAACGGCTGCCCTGCACGCGACTCTGGTCCAGCGATCCGGACAGTTCGTACTGGTTGCGCAGAAAGCGGTGGCGAAAGTCCACCCCGGCCGCGTAGGCGCTCGCCGGCAGATACGGGGCGGTCCATGGATCGTCACGGCGGTTCACCGCCGTGACGATCGCGCCGATCGTGCTGTTGCCGTTGCGCAGATCCTGCGTCACCCGCGCCACGGTGAAGTTGGTGAGCGGCTCGTAAGTCGTGTCGCCGGGGCTCGACGCGCGCTGCGTGGTGGCGTCCAGCACGCCCAGCGTGAGTCCGTTGCGGAATCGTCCCAGCAGCTTGGCCGCGCCGAAGATGGTCGTGGGTTGCAGCGGCACCGTGTCGCCGTACGTGCCGGCCAGCTCTGGCGTGCGCCCGATGCGCCGGCTGTAGTACAGCCCCTCGTTGTCGCAGTTGACGTCGCTGCAGTTCACGTCGAACTCGAACTGCCCTCGTCCGGCCACGAAGAACGGCCGGCGCTCGTCGAAGAAGGACTCGTACGCCGTGAGGTTCAACACCGCGGGGTCGGATTCCACCTGCCCGAAATCCGGATTGATCGTCGCGTCGAGCGTCAGGTTGGACGCCAACCGGTACTTCAGATCGCCGCCCAACGTGACGTTGGACTGACTGGTGAATCGATTGTCGGCGATCTGCGAACCGTTCTTCGTGACCACGTACGGCATCGCCTCCAGACGGCGCGGCGCCTCCAGACTGTCCAGGCCGCCGAGGGTGCCGAACTGCGACACCATGCCCGGCTTGGACTGGCTGAACGCCGGCCAGCTCACCCGCTCGGCGTATCTGTAGATGTCGCGATCGATCGTGAACCCGAAGCTGTGGTCGCGACTCCTGCTGTAGCGCAGCTGCGAGAGCGGGATCCGGAACTCGGCCGTCCAGCCCAGCGAGTCGATCCGCGTGACCACGTCCCACACCGCGTCCCACGCCCCGTCTTCGTGGCCGTCGTTGTAGATGGCTTGATCGATCTTCACGCCGGCCGCATTCACGCCGAACTCGTAGCCCGTGCGCCGGTCGTGGTACGAGTCCACGAACAGCCAGATCATGTCGGAGGGCGTGAACGTGTCGCGCCGCTCGAGAATGCGGATGATACTGTCGGGATGCGGGTCGAACGCGCGCACGAACACGTAGAGGTTCGCCGCGTCGTACGCCACCTTGGCCTCCGTGCGAAAGCGCGGCTGCTTGCCCTCGGTGGGCTGCCACTCCGTGAAGCCCGTGATCGGCGGCGCCGAGCGCCACACCGCGTCGTCATCCCTGCCGTCGATCACCGGCGGTACCGTGGCCCGCACGGCCACCGCGCCGGTTGGCGTGGGCAACGGTACCCGATACGCCGCGGCCGCATGCGCCGCGGCCACATGCGCTGCGCCGGCCTGCGGGCCTTCGGGCAGCTGAAGACTCAGCGCGAGAAATAGGGCCGTCACTGCGATCATGGAGCCGCTCGATTGGGGGGAGAATGGGCAACCGCGTGGTCTGTGCGGTTGGACACCCTACGAGCGCACTTGGTTGGCAGGTTTCAAGCGGCGGCGCGTGACATTCGCCGCGTCGGCGCGTCGGGAACCCGCGCGACGTTCACTCCGGCGTCGCGTCCCGATACCGCTCCGGCGCGTAGCGCATGGCGAGCAGCCCGGTGGCCTGCTCCACGTCGATGGCCTGCACCAGCACGCCCTCCTGCCCATACGGTAGGTACGCCTGGCACCGGCCCGACGGAGCGATCAGGCTCGTCGCCGACTCCTGGAAGGGCAACGCGTAGTTGACGCTGGCAAAATAGATGGTGTTCTCGATGCTGCGCATCGTCATCGCCTTCTCATAGTACGGCGCGTCGGCCGCTCCCCACTGCGTCAGCCGCACGCCGCCGCTGTGGCTGCCCGTATGCTGGGGATGGAAGACGATCTTCGCCCCTCGCGCCGCCGCCCATCGCACCGTCTCGGGATAGCGCCAGCCTTCATGGCAGATCGCCACGCCGAACCTGACCCCGTTGATCTCGAACAGCCGCCGCGTATTGCCGGGCACGTAGAACCGATCTTCGGTCGGGTCCAACTGGTTCTTGGTCTGGTATCCCAGCATCTCGCCGCGGGCGTCGACCACGAACGCGGCAACCTGGCGCCCCGCCGCCGTGACGTGCTCCATCCCGAGAATCGTGGCCACCGCATACGTTCGCGCCCACTGCGCCACGCTGCGGAGCGCGCGTTCCTCCTGCGCCGCATCGAACGGAAAGACGTCGAAATCCTGTCCCCGCAGTCCCGGCAGATAGGCTTCGGGAAAGCACGCGATCTCGGCGCCCTGCGCCGACGC
>DATLTC010000024.1 GCA_035533755.1 Gemmatimonadaceae bacterium | reverse complement strand
GCCATCAAGGGTTCGCTGCAGCTCGGCATCCGTTCGATGATCGTGGGGATGCGGCCCGACAGCTCGCTCGTGCTGGCGGCCCCGGCCGATCTCGTGGTCAACACCGGCAACGGCTCGGCCGTGATCACCGCCGCCGATTCGGGGGTCGAGCTGCGCATCACGCCGCTCGATCGCGCCGACAGCGCGCAAGCCACGGTCACGGCGCACGCCGTGCGCATCGAACGCCAGGGCAACGCGCGGCACGTGACCGCCGTGGCCGTTGCCGATACTCTCCCACCACGCGAGGACAAGCGATGACGCCATCCACCAACATCCCGCGCCGCGGCTTCCTGGGGCGCCTGGGCGCCGCCGCCGCCCTGCTCACCAGCGCCGCGCTGCCCTCGGTGGCTCGGGCCGAGCGACTCCTCCGCGCGCCGTCCGCCGACCCCGACGCCTGGCTCGATGCGCTCAAGGGCAAGCACCGCCAGATCTACGACGTCCTCTCGCCGGAGAAGGCGGGAGACGGCGCCGCGTTCGCCCGCAACTTTCTCAACGCCAACAACGACGGCTACGGACTGGCCGACGCCGACGTCAACGTGGTGGTCTCATTCCGGCACCGAGCATTCGCCATGGGGCTCAACGACGCCATGTGGAACAAGTACGCGCTGGGCGCGGTCGTGGGCTACGACGATCCGAACACCAAGGCGCCGGCGGTGCGCAACACGTCGTCCGGTTCGGCCGATGACACGCGCAAGAACAGCGCCAGCCTGGCCGCGCTCCATTCCCGCGGCGCCGTGTTCACCGTGTGCGGCATGGCGATGGGGTTCTTCTCCGGGGAAGCGGCGCGCAGGGCAGGGGCCGACGCCGCCACGGTGCTGGCCGATTTCCGGGCCAATCTGGTGCCGGGCGCCGTGGAAGTGGTGGCCGGCGTGATCGCCGTGAACCGCGCCCAGGAGCGCGGCCTCAGCTACGTGTACGTGGGGTGAACGCGCCGCCGCGCCGGATCCTCCTGGCCGACGCCGACGCGTTCTTCGTCGCCGTGGCGCGCATGGTCGATCCGGAGGGCGCGGGCAGGGAACCGCTGCTCATCGTGGGCGGCACCCGCGCCAGCCGCGGCGTGGTGTGCTCGGCGTCGTACGAGACGCGCGCGTTCGGCGTGCGGTCGGCCATGCCGATCGCCCGCGCGCTCCGTCTGTGCCCCGACGCCGTGTGCGTGCCGGTGCCGCGCGCGGCGTGCGCCGAGAAGAGCCGAGAGATCCGCCAGGTGCTCGACCGCTTCGCGCCCGTGGTCGAAGCGGCGAGCATCGACGAGTGGTATCTGGACCTCGCCGGCACCGAGGGGCTGTACCGCCACGAGCCGTTGGCCACGACGGCGCAGCGCATGCGCGACACGATCCTCCGCGAGACCGGGCTCGGCGTGTCGTTCGGCGGCGGCACGTCCAAGCTCGTGGCCAAGCTGGCGGTGGAGCACGCCAAGCCCAAGCCGCACAACCAAGCCACCGGCGTCCACGTCGTGGCGCCCGGCGGCGAAGCAGACTTCCTCCGCCACGTGGCGCTGGCCGAGATCCCGATGATCGGCCCGCGATTCCAGGAGCGGCTGGCCAGGTTCGGCATGCGCACCGTGCCCGACGTGCTGCCGTACGACGTGCAGACGCTGGCCGGCTGGCTGGGCGATCGTGAAGGGCAGTGGCTGTTCGACCGTGTGCGGGGCATCGACCAGCGCGACGTGGCGCCGCGGCTCGGCGCCAAGAGCATCAGTCGCGACGAGACCTTCCCGGGCGACCTCACCGACGAGACGGCCCTGGGTCGCGAGTTGCTGGCGCTCGTCACTCGCGCCGCCGCCGATCTGCGCGCCGAGGGACTGCTCGCGCGCACGATCACGGTGAAGATCCGGGACCACGATTTCCGCACGCGCTCGGCCAGCCGCACGGTGGAGCTGGGCGTCATGAGCGACCGCGTGATCCTGGCGTTGGCCCGGCCGCTGCTGTCGCGGCTAAGCTCGGCGCGGCGGGTGCCGGCGCGGCTGCTGGGGGTGGCGCTGTCGTCGCTGGCCGAGGACGACGCCAGCGATCAGCTCACCCTGTTCGACCTGCAGCGGGAACCGGCCATGGAGACGGATCGGGACCGCGCCGTGGCGCGCGCCGTGGATCAGGTGCGCGCCCGGTTCGGTCCCGATGGCATCGTACCCGGCGGTCGTTAGCGCCGGGCGCTGCGGGTCAGCTGTCGAGCAGGCGCTTGGGGGCGCCGCGGTTGTCGTCGTACACCACCGAAGTAGCCGGCGCCGAGCCTGCCGGCAGCGACGCTGCGGGGTGGATCGGCGACACCTCGTCGGCGTTGACCGAGTCGCCCACTTCCTTGATTCCGCGCTTGAACTCGCGAATGCCCTTGCCCAGCGACGCGCCGATCTCGGGAATGCGCTTGCCGCCGAACAGCACGAGCACGATCAGCAGAACCATGATCAGTTTTTCTGGCCCAAAACCTTCGAACATCTCTCCTCCGCCGCGCGTGCGCGCGAATGGGGCGACGCAGGCCCGGCATCGCTTCGCCGGGACGCTCAGTGCTCGCCGCGTGCTGTAACATATCAGACCAGCGAACGGCGTGCACGGTGCGCCGTGGGCGGACTTAGCGGATTCTTCAGCTAAACAGCCGGTTAGCGCGGTTGCTGCTCGTCCGGGTGGTCGCCGGCGGCAAAGGCGGGGGTCGAGTCACGCGGCTCCAGCAGGTACTTGAGCGGATCCACGTGCCGGCCGTTGACCATCACCTCGAAGTGTACGTGGGGGCCGGTGGCCAGCCCGCTGGAACCCACCGTGGCGATCACCGCGCCGGCGGCCACGTACTCGCCTTCCCCCACCAGCACCCGCTGGCAGTGGGCGTACAGGGTGATCACGCCGCCGCCGTGGTCGAGTTCCACCAGGAGCCCATCGCCCAGCCGGTGCCCCACGAACGTCACCCGCCCGTCGGCAGGCGCCGTGATGTTCGTGCCCCGTGGCGCCGAGATGTCCACCCCCTCGTGCGGGCGGAACAGATTGAGAATCGGATGCCAGCGTGACTCCGCGAACTTGCTCGTGATCCGTCCGATCACCGGCAGGATCACGCCCGCCGCCGGTTCGCCCACCGACGCCGTGTTGGCGCGCCCGACGCGGTTCACCAGGCGCGTCACCAGCTTGGGGCCGTGGGCCACGTTGGCCGTCACGGCCGCCAGCCGCAACGCCGAGTCGGCGCGCGACTGCGACGCCTGCAGGCTGTCGCTCAGCGTGACGGCCAGCCGCTGCACCTGGGCCAACTGCTCCGCGGTGGCGTTCACCTGCAGGGCCTCGATCATGGACCACCCGGCGTAGCCCACGAACGCCAGCATCGCGGTGGCCACCAGCGTGCGCACCTGCCGCATGTGCACGCGCACGCTCCGCGTCTTCCCCGTGGGATGGGGAGGGACGAGGATGATCGTCCAGCCGCGGCCGCGGCTGTCGGGGGTGGAGTGGGTGGCCACGGGAACGGGTCAGCCGGCGTCGCCGTTGTAGGCGGTCCGGAGGTGCGGGGCGGGAGCCGGCGACGCGCTGGCTCCCTGGCGTCCGTTGGCCGCCACGGGATGGATGGACATCCGTCCCTCCACGCGGCCTCCCTCCTGGATCATGATCGCCGCGGCCTCGACATCGCCGGCCACGGCGCCGCTCGCCTGCAATTCCACGCGCTGGACGGCGGTCACGTTGCCCGTGACCGTCCCGCCGATGATCACCTCGCGCGCCGACACATCGCCCACGATCGACGCTCCGGTGGCCACCACCACCACGTCGGCGCCCCGGATGTTCCCCTCGAGGCGGCCGTCCACGCGCAGCGTGCCGTCGGTCTCCACGTCGCCCCGGACTCGCATCTGGGCGTCGAAGATCGAGTAGCCGGTGGCCGCCGGTTCGCTGGTCGGCCCGTGGCGCTTCTGAAAGAGGCTCATGGGGTTGGAGGGTGCGGGTGGAGGACCCAACTTCGCGCCAGGATGGGGGATTCGCCAGCACGAAGTCGGTGACGCCGGCCACCGCTGCCAACCGAACAAATTCCGAAGTAGCGCCCCAACCATGCCGTAGGGAAGTTCCTTGGCATGCGGTACAGCTCGCTGTCCGATCCGGAGGCCCTGCTCCAGTTCGCCCGCAACCTTGGCGAAGGGCTCTACATCACGTCCATGGACGGGCAGATCCTGGACGCGAATCCGGCCTTCCTGTCGATGCTCGGCGTCCAATCGCTGGACGAATTGGCGCCGTATCGCGCGGCCGACCTTCTGGTGGACCCGAGGCGGCGCGAGATGCAGCGCGAGATGTTGGCCCGCGACGGCATGGTAAGGAACTTCGAGTTCGACCTCCGCCGGCCCGACGGCCAGGTGCGCACCGTGCTCGACACGAGCTACGTGGTGCGGGATCCGGAATCGGGGCAGATGTACTACCACGGCGTGCTCATCGACATCACGGCGCGCAAGCAACTCGAAGCCGAGCTGGTGGAGATGAGCACGCACGACGCCCTCACCGGGGCGCTCAACCGCCGGTACCTCGACCAACTGGACGACCAGTTCAAGCGCGATCCCGCGGGACGGTGGGGCTGCATCTTCGTGGACATCGACCATTTCAAGCAGTACAACGACGAGTTCGGCCATCAGGCGGGGGACCGGATCCTGGTGCGCATGGCGCGGTTCCTCATGCGGCACGTGCGGGCCGAGGAGGCCGTGGTGCGCGTGGGCGGCGATGAATTCGTGGTCATTCTGGTGGACGCCGACGAGAGCCAGGCCGACGGCGTGGTGGAGCGGCTGCGGCAGTCGGGAGAGCGGTCGGCGCCGGTGCCGTTCTCGCTGGGCTGGGCGGCGCGCCGGCCCAATGAATCGCTCACGCGCATGATCGACCGCGCCGATCACCGGCTGCTGGCGGTGCGCGTGGTGGAGCGGCGATCCGATCCGCGGGGCCGGCAGCACCTGTAGGCGGCGATTGACCCGGGGCGGGCGCCGCGACATGCTTGGTCGGCCCTACCCCGATCGGAGATCGTCTCGTGTCACTGTTCCGTCCCGCGCGCGGCTTGGCCGCGCTCGCCGCCCTGCTGGTTGCCGCCGTCGCGTCCCGCGCCGCGGCGCAGCGGCCCGGCGCCTATTCCATCGCCTACCGGATCGCGATGCCCGTTCCGGCGTCGCATTTGTTCGACATCCAGATCGACGTTGGCGGGCTGGCCGCCGACACGCTCGCGCTGCAGATGCCCGTGTGGTCGCCCGGCCGGTACGCGCCGATGTTCTTTGCCAAGAACGTGCAGGACTTCACCGTCACGACGCCGTCGGGGCAGCCCGTGCGGTGGGAACGCACCGATGGCTCGCGCTGGCGCCTGTCCGTGAAGGGGCTGTCCGCCGTGCGCGTGCGCTACCGCTCGTACGCCGACGCGCCCATGTCGGGCACGTTCAGCGTGCTCGACACCATCCACGCCACCTGGAACGGCCCGTCGCTGTTCATGTACGTGGAGCACCACAAGCCCGACCCCGTGTCGCTGCACGTGGTGCTGCCCGCCGGCTGGCACATCATCAACGGCGACGCGGCGGTGAACGATCAGGTGGACTACCGGTTCGAGAACTACGACCGGCTGGTCGACACGCCCACCGAGGTGTCGCCCACGTTCATGGTGGACAGCTTCCGGGTGGACGGCGTGCTGTACCGCACGATGGTCCATCACAACGGCCCCACCACGCCCGACGAGCGGGCGCGGTTCGTGGGCGACGTGAAGAAGATCGTGACCTATGAGAACTCGGTGTTCGGCCCGCCGCCCATCCGCATGTACACGTTCCTGTTCCACATTGGCTTCCCGGGCGGCGACGGCATGGAGCATCTCTTCTCCACGCAGATCGCCGACCGCCGTCCCTGGGTGGACACGGCCACGGTGCTGTCCGGCGTGGGCACGGCGGCGCACGAGTATTTCCACGTGTGGAACGTGAAGCGGGTGCGGCCGATGCTGCTCGGGCCGTTCGACTACACGCGCGAGCGCTACGAACCGAGCCTCTGGGTGGCCGAGGGGTGGACGCAGTACTACGGGCAGATGGCGCTGCACCGCGCCGGCATCACCGATCAGGCGGAGATGCTCGACGCGGCGGCGGGCATCATCCAGCAGAACCTCACGGCGCCCGGCCGCAAGGAAGTGTCGCCGCGCATGGCGTCGTTCGAGGCGCCGTTCTGGGACGGCGCGGCCACCACGCAGCCGAACAATCGCCAGCAGGTGTTCCTCACGTACTACACCCAGGGCGCGGGCCGCGCGCTCTACCTGGACCTGTTCATCCGCGAGCGGACCCACGATCGGCGCACGCTCGGCGACGCGTTCGACAACCTGCGCAAGCGTTCCTGGGACCAGCCCAACGCGTCGTACTACCTGCAGGGACGCGGGTACACCGAGGACGACGTGGAGCGCGCCGTGAGCGAGGCCGCCGGCGTGAACATGCACGACTGGTTCGACCGGCACGTGGGCGGCACCGACGACGTCGATTTCGACAGCGTGCTGGCCGGCGCCGGGCTCAGGCTGGATCGCGCCGGCGCGCGGTGGACGATCGAGCTCGTGCCCGATCCGACGCCGGAGCAGCTCAGAATTCGCCAGGGATGGCTCACCGGCAACAAGGGGTAGATCGCATGGAACGGCGGGATTTCATTCGCACCGCGCTGGGCGCGGTGGCCGGCGGCGCGCTGCTGCCGGGGTTGGCGGCGGCGGAGTGGCGCGGGCGCGCGGACAGGCTGCGCGCGATCGGGCTCCAGCTCTACACGGTGCGCACCGCGATGGCCGCGGACGTCGAGGGCACCCTCGCCGCCGTGGCGGCGATCGGCTATCGCGAAGTGGAGTTCGCCGGCCTCTTCGGCCGGTCGCCCAGGGACGTGCGCGCGATGCTCGGCCGCCATGGGCTCGTAGCTCCGTCGTCGCACGTGGCCGTGCCGGCGGCGATGGACGAGTGGAAGCGCGACCTCGACGACGCGCTGGTGCTCGGCCAGTCGTACATCGTGTGCCCGTGGATCGACGAGAAGGACCGCACGACCGACGGCCTCAAGCGCGTGGCGGCGCGGTTCAACGCCGCGGGCGCGGCGGCCAAGCAGGCCGGTCTCCAGTTCGCGTACCACAACCACGATTTCGAGTTCACGCCCGTGGACGGCCGGTTGCCCTACGACCTGCTGCTGGCCGAGTGCGACCGTTCGCTGGTGAAGATGGAGATCGACATCTACTGGATGGTGAACGGCGGACAGGATCCGCTCGCGTATCTGGCGCGGGATCCGAGCCGGTTCCCGATGGTGCACGCCAAGGACCGCACCGCCGACGGCAAGATGGCGGACGTGGGCGCGGGTCGGATCGACTTCCCGAAGATCCTCGGCGCGTTCGAGCGCGCCGGGCTCACGCACTGCTTCGTGGAGCGCGACGACGCGCCGCAACCCATGGCGTCGGCGCGGGCGAGCTTCGCGTATCTGGACCGGCTGACCTTCTGACTCGGGGCGGCGTGGCGCGCGCCCGGCGCGTCAGTCGGCGGCGGTCTCGGTGGTGGGCGGCGCGCTCGCTTCGGCGCAGGCCGACACCACCTGCCGGACGAGGTCGGCCGTGGTCACGACGCGCGCGTACTCGTCGGGCACGTACGGCTTGCCCAGCGTGACGCTCTCGCGGCGGAAGCGCATCAGGCTGTCGCGGCGCCGGCTGGCGCGCACGTGCACCTCGGACACGCCGGCCTCGGTCACGATGCGGGCCACGTTGTGGTCGCTGATCCCGCCGGCGGCGGTGATCGTGCCCCGGCCCTCGGAGCGCCAGGCGAGGGCGGCCAGCGTCTCCAGCCCTTCGGCCGCCGTGGGGGCGCCGCCGGAGGTGAGCACGCGGTCCACGCCCAGCGCGACGAGGGTGTCGAGCGCCTCGAACGGGTCGCGCACGAGGTCGAAGGCGCGGTGGAACGTGGTGGACAGCGGGCGCGAGGCCTCGACGAGCAGGCGCGTGCATCGATCGTCCACCGATCCGTCGGGGAAGAGCGCGCCGAGCACGATCCCGTCGACGCCGATCTCCTTGGCGAGCGCGATGTCGCCCAGCATCACCCGCACCTCGTCCTCGTCATAGAGGAAATCGCCGCCGCGCGGGCGAATGAGCACGTGGATCGGAATCCGCACGCGTTCGCGGGCGAGGGCGATGAGCCCGGCGCTCGGGGTGGTGCCGCCTTCGTACAGGTTCTCGCTGAGCTCGATGCGCGACGCGCCCCCGGCTTCCGCCGCGAGGGCGGACTCCACCGAGTCCACGCAGGCTTCCACCAGCACGCCGGAGGCTATGGTCGGGTTCGAGATGGGGGTGACGGACACGGACCTAAGACTTCCTCTTTGATCGCGTTAACGCAAGGTATGGGTAGCGAAACTCCAACCGCGCCTTAATTTAGCCCGGCCCGCCAGTCCGACGTCGTGCATGCGGCCCCGAGCATGGGGCCACCCGCGCCCCGCCCCGTCCGGAGGAAGCAAATCCCGTGAACACCGCCCGCACGAAGCTCTCGGTGATGATGTTCCTCCAGTATTTCATCTGGGGAGCCTGGTTCGTCACCATGGGGACCTACCTCGGTACGACGCTCAAGTTCACCGATTCGCAAATCGGGCTGGCCTACGGGGCCACGGCCATCGCGGCCATCGTGTCCCCGTTCTTCGTGGGAATGGTGGCCGACCGGTTCTTCGCCACCGAGAAGCTGTTGGCCGTTCTGCACCTAGTGGGTGCCGTGGTCATGTGGGAGGTCTCGACCCAGACCACGTTCGGCCATTTCTATCCGCTGCTGATCGTCTACGCGTTGTGCTTCATGCCGACGCTCTCGCTCACCAACTCGATCTCGTTCCACCACGTGCAGGATCCGGCGCGCGACTTTCCGTACATCCGCGTGCTGGGCACGGTGGGGTGGATCGCCGCCGGCATCGTGATCGGCAAGTGGTTGCACGCCGACGCGCTGGCCCTGCCGATGCGCGTGGCGGCGGGGGCATCGGTGGTGATGGGCCTGTTCTCGCTGACGCTGCCGCACACGCCGCCGCGGGCCGCCGGCGCGCCGTTCAGCGCGCGCGATGCGCTCGGGCTCGACGCGCTGGAGCTGCTCAGGGACCGCGACTTCCTGATCTTCGTGCTCGGCTCGTTCCTGCTCTGCATTCCGCTGCAGTTCTACTACACGTTCGCCAATCCCTTCCTCAACGAGATCCGCGCGCCCGAGCCGGCGTTCATCCAGACGTTCGGCCAGTTCTTCGAGGTGCCGTTCCTGCTCATGCTCCCGTTCGTGCTGCGCCGGTTCGGCATCAAGGCGATCATGGTGGGCGGCATGCTCGCCTGGGCGCTGCGCTACTTCGCGTTCGCCAACGGCAACGCGGGCTCGGGGATGTGGCTGATCTATCTGGGCATCGTGATCCACGGCGTGTGCTACGATTTCTTCTTCGTGGCCGGCCAGATCTACACCGACGAGAAGGCGGGGCCGAAGATCCGCGCCGCCGCGCAGGGCTTCATCAACTTCGTGACCAACGGCGTGGGGTACTTCATCGGCGCCTTCGTCTCGGGCGCGGTGACCAATCGCTACGCCACCGTGAATCCGGCCTGCACGGCCGCGGCCGCCGCCGCGCAGCAGTGCACGGCGGTGGTGCACGACTGGCACCGCATCTGGCTCGTGCCGTCGGTGGGCGCCCTCGCCATCGGCATCGTGTTCGCCGTCCTCTTCCGGCCGCGCGTGGCGCCGCCACCCACGGCCGCGGCCTGACCGCCGCCTGGCACCGTCATGATCATCGACTTCCACAATCACTTCTACCCGCCCGAATACCTCGACGCCCTGCGCACCGGCGACAGTGCCGTGCGCGTGACCGACGACGCCGACGGGAACCCCTGCATCCACTATCCCGGCGACTTCAACGTGGCGGTGCGCGGGCACCGCGACATCGCCTATCGCCAGGACGTGCTCGACGCGGCGGGGGTGAGCAAGCAGGTGATCACGCTCACCACGCCGGGCACGCACGTGGAGACGCCGGCCACGGCCGTGAAGTTCGCGCGCCTGGTGAACGACGCCTTCGCGCGCGTCATCCAGGAGCGCGGCGCGCACTTCACGGCGCTGGCCACGCTGCCGCTCAACGATCCCTCGGCGTCGGTGGCCGAGTTGCGCCGGGCGATGACCCAACTGCACTTGCCGGGCGCGATGCTGTTCAGCAACGTGAACGGCGTGGCCCTGGCCGACGAGCGGTTCTGGCCCCTGTACGAAGAGGCCAACCGGCTCAACGCCGTGCTCTACATCCACCCCACCGATCCGGTGGGCGTGGAAGCGATGACGGACTACTGGCTGATGCCGCTCGTCGGGTTCCCGTTCGATACCACGCTGGCGGCCGCGAAGCTCGTATTCAGCGGCGTGGTGGAGCGGTTCCCGAACATCCGCTGGGTGCTCACGCACATGGGGGGTGCCATTCCCTATCTGGCCGAGCGGTTGGACCGCGGGTTCCACGCGTTCCCCGATTGCCGGGCCCACATCGACCGGCCGCCCAGCGAGTACCTGCGCCGGTTCTACTACGACACGGTGAACTTCGATCCCGACGCCATGAAGCTCGCGCTGGCGTTCGCCGGGCCCGCGCACCTGCTAGCCGGCAGCGATTACCCGCACCAGATCGGCAGCATCCCGAAGATGCTCGAGAGCCTGCGGGCGTTGCCCGTGTCCGACGCCGAGCGCGCCGCGATCATGGGCGGCAACGCGGCGGTGCTGCTCCGGTTGGGCTAGGCGGGCCGCGAATCGCTCGCGTCGAGCCGGAGCAGATCGCGGAGGGCGGTCAGCGCGATCCGGTCCAGGGCCGTTGCCGGGCGGAGGCGATCCTCCAGGCCCGGTGCGCGGTTGGCGAGCGCGACGACGCCCAGTCGCAACGCGGGCACGAGGGCCAGGAAGCTCCGATAGCCACCTGTGGACCCGTTGTGCCAGAGCACGAGCCGTCTGGCGCCGACGGTCTCGAAGGCGTGCCACGCGAGGCCGAGGCCCGCCGACAGGCGGCCGTCCGCGTCGCGGGTCTCCACCCGGAGGTGCTGCGCGTCGAGCAGCGCGCTCCGCAGCGGTTCCGGCGCGGCGCCGGCGCTGGCCCGCGCGAAGCGAATCAGATCGGCGGGCGTTGACCGCAAGGCGCCGGCGCCTTGGAGGGCGCCGAATTCCCAGCGCGCCGCGGGCAGCCCGAACACCCCGTGCGGCGCGGCGAACCGCTCGCCCTGATCCCGGGTGAGCGCGATGCGCGTGTCGTTCATGCCGAGCGGCGCGCAGACGTACGCGACCACGGCCGCCTCGTACGAGAGGTTCAGCCGCCGGGCGAGGGCGGCCCCGAGCAGCCCGGCGCCGAGATTCGAATAGCGCACGGGGGTCCGGTGGATGGGCGGGAGGCGGCGCGCCGGGCGATGCCGGCGGAGCGCATCGACGAGCGCGCGCTCCGTGTATCCCGCGTAGGGGTTCAACGGGTGCCGGATCCACGACCGCCCGATCAGGTTTCGCGGCAGGCGTGGCAACCCGGCCGTGTGCGTGGCCAATCTCACGAGCGTGATGTCGTCCGCCAGGCCGCGCAGTTCGGGGAGCAACTCGGCGACCGGCTCGTTCAACGCTGCGCGCCCGTCGAGAACGGTTGCGGCAAGGAGCGCGGCGGTGAACAGCTTGGTCACCGAGCCGATCTCGAACACGGTGGTCTCGCACACGGCCCGGCGATCGAAGGTGCCGAGGGTGCCGAACGGGCGCAGGCACACGTCCGCGCCGGAGATCGCGGCGACGATTCCACCGACTCCGGGACGCGCGTGTCGAATCGTCGTCGCGGCGCGATCGACGATCGCGCCGAGGTCCGATCCCATCATTCCGCGGGCACTCGGCGCGCTACGGCTTCCAAGTTCCTCTGGCCACCTTGGGCACGAACGTGTCGAGGCCGCGCGCCGGGAAGGGCAGGGTGCGCCCCTGTTCGGCGCTCTGGTACGCCGTCATCAGCAACTTCACCGTCTCCACGCCGTCGGTGAAGGTGAGCGACGGCTTCGTCCCCCGTCGGAAGCATTGCACCATGTGGCGGTCCTCGGCCTCGTAGCCGTACGTGGCCGCCTCGTTGGCCACCACCGGCATGAGCCCCATCTCGGCGTTCTGCTTCTCCACGAGATCCTCGCCCACCTTGCCCTTGACCTCGCGGCTGAAGAACAGCTTGAGCCCGCTGTCGAGCGTGTTCCACGACATCGAGTACTCGGGGCCGAGGAGCTCGGCGGACAGCCGCAGTCCGGCGCCGACGAAGCTCCAGGACGTCGTGGCTTCGCCGATCACGGTGAGGCCGTCTTTGGTGCGGAATTCCACGACCACGCTCGCGAAGTCCTCCGCGGGATGGCGCGCGTAATCCACGGCCCTGCCCATCGCCTTCCTGAGCCGCTTGGCGTACTCGGGACGCGACCACTTGAGGCTGGCGATGTGGCCCGTGACGCGCACCGGACGCAGCGAATTGCGCGGCGCGCCGGGCGTGGTGAGCAGGTGCCGCACCACTTCCACCGAGTGGCACATCATGTCGTTGAGCACGCCGCCGCCCTGCAGCCGTCCCTGCCAGAACCAGGGCATGTGCGGACCGCTGTGCTCCTCGGCGGCGCGGGCGAGATAGGGGCGCCCCGTGAGCGCGGCGCCGCGGGCCCAGATGAGCGAGCGGCCGTGCTCCACCTGCGGCGCGAACAGCTGATTCTCCAGATAGCCGGTGTTGAGTCGCACGCGCTTGACGAGGGCCAGCACCTGCTTGGCTTCGGCGACGTTGCGCGCCAGCGGCTTCTCGCAGGCGAGGCCGCGCAGCGTGCCGCGTCCGCGCTCGATGGTGTGGACGATCTCCTCGACGTTCTCGATGCGGGCCTGGTTGGGCCCGCACAGCCAGATGGCGTCGATGTCGGGATCGGCCACCATGGCGGCGATCGAGGGGTAGGGCTTGGCGTCGCCCACGTCGAGGGTGCGCGCCAGGGCGGCCGCGTCGGCGGCGCGCGCCGCGTTGGGGCTCCACACCCCGACGATGTTCGCGTCGCGCACCGCCGTGAACGCCTGGAGGTGGAAGCGGGCGTTGAAACCGCTGCCCACGATGCCGATGCCGAGTGGTTTGCCGCGCATGGTCAGTAGCTCACGCCGAGCTTGGCCAGCGCCGCCGGTGGACACCCGTTCCACGCCGGCAGCATCCGGTTACCCATGTAGCCGATGTCCTCGATGCCCAGCTTGCTCGACCAGAAGCCCGACGAGGTGAGGTCGCGGAAGCGGTTGAAGAACGCCACGCCGTGACTCATCGCGGGGGCGGCCTTGTGCGGCCAGGCCACGGCGTCGAGCAGCGCCGCGCGTTGCGCGGGCGTGCAGTCCACCCAGGCCGCGCCGTGCGCGTCCTGGCACTGGGCGTCCATCCAGGCCAGCCCGCCGCGCATCCACGTCTGGTTGTCCGGCTTGTCGAGCATGATGAAGTCCATGAACTCGGGCACGCCGGCGTCGGTGGCGGCGCCCGAGTGCCCGTCGCGCGGAATGACGTCGTCGACGAGCACGCGCACCGTGCGCCACTCGTGCGCCGTGAAGAACTTCGGCTTGTAGGGAATCCCGCTCGTCCCGGCGTCGGCCGTGGCCCGTTCGGCGGCGCGCAGCGCGCGGTCGAGGACGGGTGGGGCGAGGTTGATGGCGCCGGCCAGCGGCAATGTCGCCAGCAGCCCCAGCGCCTCGCGTCGCGTCATGTCGCTCATAGCGCCCCCTGCTTGCGCAGTTCGGTGATGTAGTCGCTGGTCCGCATGGACAGCGCGAGGATCGTCCACGTGGGGTTCTTGTCGGCCTGCGAGACGAAGGGCCCGCCGTCGGCCACGAACAGGTTCTTCACCTCGTGCGCCTGGCAGTGCGCGTTGACCACCGACGTGCGCGGATCGCTGCCCATGCGCACCCCGCCCACTTCGTGGATGATCTCGCCGCCCGCCGAGATGCCGTACCCCTGCTCGCGCGTGGGCATGGGCGACGACACCACGCCGCCCATCTGCGCGATCAGCGCCCGGAAGGTCTCCTGCATGTGCTTCACCTGGTTGTACTCGTGATCGGTCCACTTCCAGTGGAAGCGGAGCACGGGAATGCCGTACCGGTCCACGACGTTCGGGTCGATCTCGCAATACGTGCCGTCGTTGGGGATCATCTCGCCGCGCCCCGAGAAGCCGATCGAGGACCCGTAGTAGCGGCGATAGTCCGCCTTGAGCGCCTTGCCGTAGCCGCCGCCCGACGGATAGCGCTGGACCCCGCCCATGAACCCGTACGACGGCATCGACATCCCGCCCCACACCTCGATGTGATAGCCGCGCGGGAAATCGAGCGTCTTGTTGTCCAGCCACCAGGGCATGTACACGTGCATGCCGCCCACGCCGTCGCAGTTGTGCCGCACCTGGTCGGTCATCGCCGGGATGAACCCGCCCACGTCGGTGCCCGTGGTGTCGGTGATGTACCGGCCCACGGTGCCGCTGGAGTTGGCCAGGCCGTTCGGGAACCGCGTTGACTTGCTGTTGAGCAGCAGCCGCGACGACTCGAGCGCGCTGGCGGCGAGCACGACGACGCGCGCCCGCACGTGCCGGTCCTGGCCCGTGGTCTTGTCGATGTACGAGACGCCGGTGGCGAGGCCGCGCTCGTCCACCGTGACCTCCCGTCCCATGGCGTTGGTGATCAGGGTCAGGTTTCCGGTGGCCAGCGCCGGCGGGAAGAGCACGTTGGTGGACGAGAAGTTCGACGCCGTCATGCAGCCCCGGTTGCACTGGCCGCAGTAGTGGCAGGGGGCGCGGTTGTTCAGCGGCTGCGTGATGATCGAGAGGCGGGACGGAATGCACGTCACGTGCAGCTGGTCGGCGGCCCGCTTCACGAGCAGCTCGTGGCATCGCGGCCTGGGCGGCGGCATGAAGATGCCGTCGGGGGCGTTGCGCAGCCCCTCGTTGCTGCCGAACACGCCGATCAGCTTGTCCACCTCGTCGTAGTACGGCTTCACGTCGTCGTACGAGATGGGCCAGTCGTCGCCCATGCCGTCCACGCTCCGGTGCCTGAAATCGTCGGGCCCGAAGCGGAGCGAGATGCGGCCCCAGTGGTTGGTGCGCCCGCCGAGCATCCGCGCCCGCCACCAGGAGAACTCGGTGCCCGGCGCCCGCGTGTACGGCTCGCCGTCGATGTCCCATCCGCCGATGCAGCCGTCGAACTCGCCGAACGGCTTCTCCTTGGTGGACGCGCCGCGGCGCGGCGAGTCGTACGGCCACTTGAGCATCGCGCCGTCCTTCACCGGATCCCACATCGCGCCGGCCTCGAGCAGCACCACCTTGGCCCCGGCCTTGGTGAGCATGTACGCCGCCATCCCGCCGCCGGCGCCAGAGCCCACGATGCACACGTCGTACGGCGCGCGTTGTTTCTTGACCTGCATGATTAGCGCTCCTGATCGGGGAGTTCCCGAATCCAGATGTTGCGATAGCGGACGAGGTCGCCGTGGTCCTGCAAGCCCAGCGGCAGCCGGTCCGGCGTCTTCTCGTACGGTGGGCGCACCTTGTTGGCCGTGGGGCCGCTCAGCACCACGTTGTCCTGCACCAGGACGCCGTTCATGAACACCGTGAACCGCGCCGGCGCGGTGACCGCGCCGCTGGCATCGAAGCGCGGCCGATGGAAGATGATGTCGTACGCGTTCCACTGGCCCGGCGGCCGCGCCGGGTTCACGAGCGGCGGAAACTGGCCGTAGATCGACCCCGCCTGCCCGTCGGGATAGGTCGTGCTGTGGTACGAGTCGAGCACCTGCACCTCGTACAGCCCCTGCAGGAACACGCCGCTGTTGCCGCGCTCCTGCCCCTCGCCCCGGGCCGGCGTGGGCGCGCGCCATTCGATGTGCAGCTGCACGTCGCCGAACGCCTGCGCGGTGTGCATCGTGCCCGTGCCCGGCGCCACCTGGAAGTAGCCCTTGCCCAGCGTCCACTTTGCCGGGCCTCCCTTGTCATCGCGCCACTGGGAGAGGTCGTGCCCGTCGAACAGGACGACGGCATCGGCCGGCCGCCCACGCTCGGCCGCATACGGGCCGGGATCGACCACCGGCGGCTGCGGCCGGTCCATGGAATGCTGCGGCCAGCGGGTGTCCACCTGCGCGCCGGCGGGCGGTGTGGCGAGTGCCAGCGCGACGAGCGCGCCGGCCACGAGAAGCGGAACGCGCCCGGCTGCGGCGCGGCGACTGCGCATGCCCACGGAGTTCTCCTGATGCGGACGGAAGATCACGGGCGCAATATGCATCGCGTGTGCGCGTCCGGTAATCCGTCCCGCCGCGGCCGCTCGGGCTCAGTCGCCGATCGCCTCTTCCGCCACCGGCGGCGCCTGGTCGCGCCGCGCCACGGTGATCGTCGCCACACCGGCCACGATCACCGCCGCCGAGGCGAGGGTGCGCGCCGTGACCGGTTCGCCCGCCATCGCCCAGCCCAGGAACACGGCGACGATCGGGTTGACGTACGCGTAGGTCGCCACCTTGGCCGCGGTGGTCGTGCGCAGCAGATAGGCGTACGCCGTGAATCCGATCAACGAGCCGAACACCACGAGATACCCCCATCCGAGCGCCGACTTGAAGGTCACGTGCGCCAGCGACAGATGGGCCGGCTCGCCGGCGATCACCGCGGCCACGAGCAATGAGGCGCCGCCGGTGAGCAGCTGCATCCCCGTGGTGAGCATCGGCGCGCTCGGGTGCGGCGCTCGCTGCGCGATGATCGAGCCGGCGGCCCAGCTCACGGATCCGGCCAGGAGCACCAGCGCGCCGAGCCCATCCACGCCGCCGTGTCCGGTCAACTCGGCCGGACCCACGAGCAGCAATAGGCCCGCGAGTCCGATGGCCAGCCCCGCCAGGACACCGACGCCGGGGTGCGTGCCGCGCGGCCGCCACCAGTCGATGAGGACCATCCACAGCGGCACCGTGGCCACGAGCAGCGCCGCCGTGCCCGACGGCACGCGCTGCTCCGCCCACGCCACGCCGCCGTTGGCTCCCAGCAGCAGTACGCCGACCACGGTGGCGCTGCGCCACTCGCGCCACGACGGTCGGTGGGCGGCGCGGCGCCAGGTCCACGCCATCATCAGCGCGCCCGCCACGACGTGGCGCGCGCCGGCCATGAGGAATGGCGGAATGGTCTCCACGGCGAACCGCATGGCCAGGAACGTGGAGCCCCAGAGCAGGTATACGGCCGCGAACGCGATCGCGATCCGCGCGCGTTGGGCGCGCGCGTGGTCGCCCGTCATCTCGCCGATCATCGCGCGGGAATCTAGCGGGGCGGGGCCGGGGCTACGAACCCACACCCACCGAGAGGCCCACGTACACGTTCCGGCCCGGCGCGGGCTCGTAGTACCGGCCTCGCGACGCGTTGATCACCACCGAGCTCACGTACCGCTGGTCGAACAGGTTGTTCACGGCCACGAACGGGCCCACGCGCGAACCCTGCACCATGCCGTCCCAGCCCACGCGCACTCCCACCGTGGTCCACGGGGCCGTGCGCGTGTCGAGGGTGTCGTCCACGAAGTAGCTCGACGCGTGCTGCAGCTCCACGTCGGCCCACCCGCCGCGCGCCGGCGCCGGGCGCAGGTGCAGCGCGAGGTCGAGCCATTGCGGCGGGATGCCCGGCAGCGACCGGCCGGCGAGATTCCGTGACGCGGCCGTGTACTGCGTGTACCGGAAGTCGGAGTAGGTCCAGGCGGCGGCCAGCGACAGGCCCGGCACCACGCTCAGCTGCGCGCCCAGCTCCACGCCCCGGTGCCGCGACCGCCCGGCGTTGCGGTAGAACGCGCGCCCCGGCGATGCCGGCTCCTCGAACGCGGTCAGCTCGTCGCGCACGTTGGCCTGATACACGGCCACCGAGTACGTCAGCCGCGCCGCGAGCGCGCCGCGCACGCCCACTTCGTAGTTGGTGGCGGTCTGCGGATCGAGCGAGGCATTGAATCCGCCAGCCGTGTCGGGGCGGTTGGCCAGCTCGGTCGTGGTGGGCGTCTCGAACGAGGTGCCGACGTTCGCGTACACGGTCGCCGCGTCGCTGGCCCGAACGGTGAGTCCCGCCGAACCGCTCAGCGCGCGCATCAGCCGGTTGCCGGAGTCGTCGGGATTGGTGGCCGTGACCAGGCGGTCGTGCACGCGGAACTGCAGGTGATCGTAGCGCGCGCCCACGGTGAGCGTGGTGCGCGGATCGAGCCGCACGGCGCTCTGCACGAACGGCCCGAACGACGTGACGTGCTCGAGTTGGTCCAGCGAGCGCGCGCTGGTGGGCGCGCCGCCGCTGTTGCCGAAGTTCACGCGGTCGTCGCGCTGCTCCTGAACGTCGGCGCCGGCGGTCACGGTCTGTCGGAGCGCCCCGATGGTCAGCGGCCGGCTGGCCGAGCCCCGCAGCCCGTAGGCCCGGCGCCGCAGATCGATGTACGCGAAGGTCTGCGGGTTCTGCAGCTCGCGCGTGAGCCCGAACGCCGTGATCGCCGCCTGGCCCCCGCCCGCCCATCGCTTCTGCAGCGTGACGCCCGACTGCGTCTGCGTCACCGACTTGCCCGCCTGCGTGGCGAGATTGATCGCCGCCGCCGAGTCGGGATTGGCGGCCAGTTCGGCCGCGGTGAGCGCGCCGGGATTGTCGGCCCGCGGATCGTCGCCGACTTCGAGCAGCGCCGTGAGCGTCCAGTCGTCGGCCAGCGGCAGCCCGAGCCGGGCGTTGAGATTTCGCAGATCCGCCGTGCTGTGCTGGCGCGCGCCCGTGTACGCCACGCGCGACGCCGTCACCTGGGCCACGCCGCGGCCCACGGCCAGCCGCGTCGTGCTGCGCCACTTGCTCCACGGGTTGCCCAGCCCGGGCCCGTTGCTCCCGCCCGTGAACTGCACCTCCTCGGTGGCGCGCGCCGGCGGCACCGGGTCGCTCCAGATGCTGATCACGCCGCCGGCCGCGTTGCCGAATAGCGCCGACGACGATCCCCGCAGCACCTCGATGCGATCGGTCTCGCCGAGTTCGAGGTTGTTCAGCTGCCCCTGTCCGTCGGGCAGCGTCTGCGGGATGCCGTCCAGCAGGACGGTGATGCCGCGAATGGCAAACGCCGAGCGCGCGCCGAATCCGCGGATCGAGATGCGGTCGTCGAGCGAGAAGTTGTAGCGGTCGGGGGCGTACACGCCGGGCACCTGGGCCAGCGATTCGTCCAGCCCGAGCGTGGCGCGCCCGCGCGAGATCTGGCCGCGGCTCAGTTCCGCGGTGGCGTTGGGCACGCGGTCGCGGGGCATGGCCGACCGCGTGGCCGACACGGTGATCGGCGCCAGCCGCGCCGCGGCCAGCGAGTCCGCCCGCGTCGAGTCGCGCCGCCCCGCCTGCTGGGCGCCCACCGCCGGCGCGGCCAGCGCCAGGAGCAGCGCCAGGAACCCCACGGGCCGCGCTCCGCTTACTTGCACAGGAGATTCCACTGCATATGACGTGTTCCGCGTGTGCCCGGGTTGCATCTGGTGAGGCCTTGTCCACGCCGCTGCCGGCGTGGCGCCCTGGTCGCGGCCAAGATCGCGACGTTAAGTTGGGACGTCAAACCATGATTCCCGCACTCACCCCCGACTCCCCGGCCGGCCGCGACGCGGCCTTCGAGCGCGAAGCGCTGCCCTGGCTCGACGACGTGCATCGCTTTGCGTTGTCGCTCACGCGCGACGCCAGCGACGCCGACGACATCGTGCAGGACACCTACCTGCGGGCGTATCGGTCGTGGCATACCTACGCGCCCGGCAGCGACTGCCGCCGCTGGCTGTTCACCATCTGCCGCAACGCGTTTCTCCGATCCCGCGAGCGCGAGCGCCCCATGGTGGACATCGAGGACGTCGAACGGGACGTGATCGGGGCGGGGCAGGTATACGCCGCGGCGCTGGAGGACGGGTACACGGGGCTCTTCGCGCGGCTCGACATCCGGCCCGCCGTGGAGCGGGCGCTGCTGCAGATTCCGGAGCCCTTCCGGACCGCGATCGTGATCGTGGACGTGGAGGACCAGCCGTACGAAGCCGCGGCGGAGATCCTCGGCGTGCCCATCGGCACCATCCGGTCGCGGCTGTTCCGCGGCCGGCGCCTGCTGCAGGAAATGCTGCTCGTATACGCCCGCGATGCAGGACTCGCGCAGGGTGAACGCCCGCACCAGGAGGACCAATGAGCGGTGGCCAGATCCCTCCACTGCCCCCCGAGTGTCTCGAAGTGCTCAAGCACGTCTGGGACTACCTCGACGAGCGACTCACGGAACAGACCACGGAACGGCTTCGTGCGCACATCGCCGACTGCCACCAGTGCTTTGAATACAAGACGTTCCAGGAGAATTTCCTCGAGGCCGTGGGCACGCTGCAGCGGCGGCCCGGGGCCTCGCCGGATCTGCGGCAGAAGGTGTTGCAGTCGCTGCGCCAGGAAGGCTTCGCCCGCTGACCGCCCGCGGCCCGCGGTTCAGGCGCCGATCGTGGCGTGAACCGGTTCCCCCCGCTCGCCGTTCAGCACCACGGTCGTCCGGATCGTGATGTCCGGCGCCAACGACGACGCCACCGAGCAGTAACGCTCCATGGCCAGCGCCACCGCGCGCTCGGCGTGCACCCGTTCCACCTCGGCGCCGGTGACGTGATACGTGAGGTCGATGGCGACGAACCGCCGCGGCGGCGTCGGCCGCCGCTCGCCCACCACCTCGATCTCCAGCGCCGTCAGCGGCGTCCGTCGCTTGGCGAGGATGTCCACGACGTCGATCCCGCCGCACGCGGCGAGCGCGCTCAGCAGCGCGTCGGTGGGACTCTGGCCGGTGGCGGCGCTGCCGTCCAGCCGCGCCACGGGGTGGCCCGCGCGCCCGGTGTCGAACCGGTGCTCGCCCTGCCAGGTGGCGCGGATCATGCTCACGGGTTTGGTGGGGGTCGTCATGAGGTCCTCAGCCGATGCGCGTGCCGTTGGCCACCGGGTGGTCGAGATTGAGTAGCACGACCTCCGTGGCCGTGGGCATGCCGCCGAGCACGAGCACCTGGCTCTCGAACCCGGCAATGCGGCGCGTGCCGAGGTTCACCGCCGCCACCACCTGCCGGCCCACCAGGTCGGCCGGCGCATAATGTACGGTGAGTTGCGCGCTCGACCGGCGCACGCCGATCTCGGGTCCAAAATCGATCACCAGCTTGATGGCCGGCTTGCGGGCCTCGGGAAACGGCGCCGCTTCGAGCACCGTGCCCACGCGCATGTCGATGGCGAGGAATTCGTCCGGCGTTGCCATGGGCGAAAACTAGCAGCCACGGGCGGCGACGGCAGCCGCGAGTCGGCTATTATCCGGCACCTCCGATGACGCTCACGCCGCAACAGCTCGCGCCGCTCATGGACCCGTATGCCCGCCACGTGCTCGTTTGCACGGGGGCATACTGCTCCCCCGACCGCCGGGGGCTGGCCCTGTATCGCCTGCTCTCCGACCTGCTCCAGCGCGAGGGGCTGCTGTATGGGCCGCGCCGCGTGAAGCGCGGCGAGACCCCGTGCCTGGGCGTCTGCGCCGGCGGCCCGATCGTCGTCGTGTATCCCGAAGGCGTTTGGTACGCCGGGGTCACGCCGGCGCTGCTCGAACGCATCGTGGTCGAACACCTCCGCGATGGCCGCGTGGTGGAGGACGCCGTGTTCCACCGGCTCGGCAGCCCGCCCGCCGGGCCCTGACTGCAGTCGCTTGCGAGTTCCCGGTCGCAACCGCACCTTCTCCACCCCAGCTTCGGTGTCCCCGGCCATGTCCGACGAGATTCTCTACCAGCGTTTTCTGTCGCACGGCCCGGCCGTCCGCATCCGGCGCACCAGCGAGGCGGGCGCGTCGCCCGTGACGGCGGTGCTCGAAGTGGACCGCCGCGCCGGCACGCCGCGCGAGAAGGAGGGCGGCACGGCGCCCCCGCTCATGCACTGCGAGGGCTCCAGCGAGGCCGAGGTCCTGGCGCTGCTCGAACCCTCGGCGCGCGACGACCGGATCATCGCGCAGTTGATGCGCGAGAAGCAGTTGCGCTGAGCGCCGGCATCCGCCGGGCCGGAACGCGGGCAGCCGGCGCCGTGGCCGGGGGCAGGGGGGAGAGGTCCGTCCGCAGGGGCGCCTCCGCCCGCCGATTGCTCCCCCGTGGCCGGACGGCTAAGTTGCCCGCAGGCTGGCCCTTGCTCCGTTGAGATGCCTGACAAACCTATGCAGTCCCGCCGCATGTTGATGGGAGCCGCCAAGCGGCTTCTGGCCACGAGCGGCGCCGATCATCGCCGCGATCCTGACGACGACATTCCCCGACTGACCCTCAGCGCCCTCGAGAAGATCCGTATGTCCCGTTCCCGCGATCGCATCCTGAACAACCTGGACGACATGTACCGTGAGGCGTTCGAGCGTGCCAAGGTCTCCGACGACGCCTCGCAGATGACGACGCTCGATTTCGCGTACCGCCGCGAGCAGCTCTATCTGGAGATCCTGCTCGATATCCGCGACGCGATCGAGCGGCGGTAACGGTCGGCGGCCGGCGGCCGACTCGCCGCCGGCGACCCCCGTCATTCGGCGGCCGGGTGCTTTCTGGGCCAGAGCAGCGACGCCCCCACGGACACCGCCAGCACCGCCAGGATCACCGACAGCGACACGCCCGTGGGCACCGTCACCCAGTGGTCGGCGAGCATCTTCACGCCGATGAAGGTGAGGATCAGCGCCAGCCCGTATTTGAGCAGGTGGAAGCGGTCGATCACGCTCACCAGCAGGAAGAAGAGCGAGCGCAGCCCCAGCACCGCGAAGATGTTCGACGTGAAGACCAGGAACGGGTCGCGCGTGACGCCGAAGATGGCCGGGATCGAATCGATGGCGAACGCCAGGTCGGTGATCTCCACGAGCACCAGGACGAGCAGCAGCGGGGTGGCCACGCGGCGCACGCCCTCGCGCGTGAAGAATCGCGTGCCGTCGTAGTGGGGGCTGAGCGGCACCAGGCGGCGGGTGAGGCGGACCACGAAGTTCTTCTCGCCGTCGAACTCCGCCGAGTCGTCGTGAAAGGCCATGCGGGCGCCCGTGAACACGAGCAGCGCGCCGAACACGTAGAGAATCCATTCGAAGCGGGCGAGCAGCAGCGCGCCCACCCAGATGAACAGCCCGCGCAGCACCAGCGCTCCCAGGATGCCGTAGAACAGCACGCGATGATGTGCGCGCTTGGGCACGCCGAAATAGGCGAAGATGAGCGCGATCACGAAGATGTTGTCGGCGCTCAGCGACTCCTCGAGCACGTAGCCCGTGAGGAAGGTGATCGCCGTGCCCGGCTGCTCGAACACGCGCAGCAGGAGCGCGAACAGCAGGGCCAGGATCACCCAGAGCACCGTCCACAGGGCCGCCTCGCGCGGGCGCACCTCGTGGCCGTCGCGGTGGAAGACGCCTAGGTCGAGGGCGAGCATCGCGAGCACGAACGCGATGAAGCCCACCCAGAACCAGATGCTGGTGGCGATGGTCACGGGGCGGGGCGGTGGCTGGTCATGGGCGAACCGGAAAGCTAACGTCCACACCCACCGCCACCGCCTCCCCAGGCTGCCCCGTGCCCGAATCCGCGCCCCGCTCCGTCATCACGCTCCTCGTCGTGAATGCCCGCATCCGCACGGGCGATCCGCGCCGGCCATGGGCCGACGCGGCGGCGCTGGCGGGCGCGCGCGTGGCGCACCTGGGCGGCAGCGCCGAGATCCGCAAGCTCGCGCCCGCCGGCGTGCGCGTGGTGGACGCCCTCGGCGCCGAGCTCGCGCCCGAGGACCTGCCGCGCTACGCCTGAGATGCAAATGAAACGCGCGCGTCCGGGTGGACGCGCGCGCTGCCCCGAGGCCCGATTCCGGCCTCAGGGCACGTAGCAGGATGCGGGCGTGATCGCGCCGTTCGCGCCCCGGGTGATGAACGGCAGTGTCAGCGAGCTGCAATCCGCGCCCGAGTGGAACGTGCCGTTCACGTACAGGTGCCCGGTGGACCCCAGGGTCAGCGAGCCCACGTTCAACGTGATCCCGGTGGGGATGGTGAACGCCACGTTCCCGGTCCCGGTCCCGATGCTGAACCCGCCCACGATCGTGTACGAGGCGGACGCCGTGGCGTCGAGGGCCACCGACGAACTCGGATTCGCCGCGTACAGATCCCACAACTGCGCCTGCGCCGAAGCGAACCGGATGGTCTGCGGCGTGCCCGGGCCATACGGCGAGCTCTGCATCCGCATCGACGTGCCGGTGGAGTAGAAGTTGGTGGCCGAAGCCGCCGCGCCGGCCACGGTGTCTTCCACGAAGTTGCCGTACACCTGGATCGAGCCGCCGGTGAGGAGGCCGTTGGACGACTGGTCGGACGTGATGTTGAGATTGCCCTTCACGTACAGCCACTCGCTCCCCGCGGGCATCACGAGCGTGCCGTGGTGCTGCACGTTCACGTCGCCCAGGGACGTCAGCCAGTTGTTGCCGATCGTGGCGAACATCAGTGGACAGTTCACATCCACCGCCGCCGCGCTGTCGAGCCCCACCACCGTGACCGGCGCCGTGGCCCAGCCCGCGCACGACATCGTCGCGTCGCCGATCGCCAGCTTGTACGGGAACGATTGCGCGATCGTCGTGCCCGCCGTCATCATCTCCACGTATCCGCTGCCGCCGCCCAGGGAACTCCAGGCATCGGGCACAAGCGCCGAGCCGTCGAGATTGCCGTACACGTAGATCGGGTTGTTGTGCAACTCGAATCGCGTGCCGTTCTCCACGGCCAGCGAGTTCACGCTCGCCGCGGCGGCCAGCGCCGGATAGTGCCCGCCGGCCGTGGCCGCGTACGGAATGAACACCGATGTGGTCTGCGTGGGCACCGCGCCGGACGACCAGTTGCCCGGGTTGGTCCACGTGGTGTCGGACGCGCCGGTCCAGACGTCGTACGACGGCGGCGCGACCACCTCCTGGAAGGTGACGGGCGCGCCCGACAGGAGCGCCAAGCTCGGGGCGTACGCCGTTGCCTGGATCACGCACGAGGCCGCGCCCGCCGGCAACGTCACCTGCACGGCGGCGATGCCGTTGGCCGCGGTCGGCATGGTGTACACGGTGCCCAGGTTCGGCAGCGTGCACAGGTTGGCCGAGGAATTCTGGATCGTGAACGTCACCGGAACGCCGGTCACGCGGTATCCCGCCGCGTCCGTCACCAGCACCTGCACCTCGCGCGTGGCGGCGCCCACGGTGTGCGTGGAGTCGAGCTGTTCACCGGGCACGGGGGCGATGTTCGCGGCCGGCCCGGTGGCGATCGAGACGACGGCGCTGGTGTCGGCGCTCAGGCTGGAAGCCGAGAAGACCACGGCGACGGTGGTGCCCACCTGCCCATAGAGCCCCAGGCCGATGAAGCTCGCCCCGCCGCTCGGCGAGGTCGTCACCGCGCTCGTGTTGCCGATGAGCGTGGGCGACATCGCGTCCTGGAACGGAACGAGGACCGCCGCCGGCGTGATCGCGATCCCGCCAGCGTTCAGATCCCACGTCTTCGTGCTGTCGGTCACCGCCACGGCGAGTGTGGGCGTGATGGTCGTGCTGTCCAGTAGCGACCCCGTGAGGTCGGTCGTCATGCGCAGCGCGGCCGGCTGGTGTCCGATGGCCGTGAGATCCACGCCGCTCGGCGTGCCGCTCACCGCCGCTGACGCGTGCACCGTGTTCACGCCCGACGCCGCGCCCAACTGCCATCCGGGGGCCGCGGCGGCGCCGTTCAGATCGGTGACCGCGTGGGTCGAGTCCAGCGAGCCGCCGCCGGACACGACACTGAACGTCATCGTCACGCCCGGCACGCCGTTGCCCACGCTGTCCAGCACCGCGGCTTCGGGAATGTCGACCATGGCGTTTCCGGCGGCCTGATGCACGCTGTCGTACGTTACGAACACCTTGTACGGCGCGCCCGGCGTCAGATAGAAGTACGGGCTCCACGCGTAGTTCAACGTCGTGGTGGACAACGTGTTGTACGCCTGGATGTAGAACGAATTGTACGGGCCGGCCATGCCGGCCGCCTCCAGGTTCGCGAACACCGCGCGGCCGGTGGAATCGGTCATCACGACGGTGTCACCGATCAGCGTCGGATAGGGCACCACCGGCAGCGTCGGGAACACGCCGCTGCCGAACGCCACGGCGTCGCGCGATACCGAGCGCGACGGTCCGGACATGCCCCGCGCGCGCGCCGCCATCGGCGCCAACGCGGGCGCGGGCCCGCGGTTGAACGTGATCACGCCCCGCGGCGAGACGCCGGGCGCCGGCATCCGCGGCGGAGCCAGGCTCAGGCGCGGCGCGCGAACAGGCCGCGCCCCCCGCATCGCCGCCGCCCGCGATCCTGCCGGCGCGCGGTCGCACACGCCCTCGCACAATCCGGAGATGTAGATCTCCACCGGCACTCCCGCCTGCGGCACGGGATGGCCGTTCGCATCCTCCACCTGCACCACGAGCGGCAGGTGCGTTCCGCTCGCGTACGTCGTGTCGAACACGTTGGTGAACACGAGCTGCGTGCCCACCAGATGCAGGAGCGCGGTGAACGGTACGGTGTCCTTGCTCGACGTGGTCGTGAACGCGCGGATCTGCTGCGCCCCCGCGGTCCCGAGCGTCCACAGCACGGCCGAGTGACCGGTGCCGTCGGCCGCCGCCACGACGCTGGATGCCGGCGTCGTGGGGCTGGCCGGGTTCACCAGCGTGCCGCCGCCCGAATCCACCCGCCACGTGACCGACCCGCCGGGCACGGGATTCCCGCCGCCGTCCATCACCAGCACCTGCGGCCGGACGATCGTCGTGTCGCCGGGCGCGCCGGTCTGCCCGGCGCCGGCCACGTACTGCACGTGCCGCGCAGGGCCCAGCGAGACGGTGTACGCCACGCTGCTGTCGGATACCAGGCCCGGTGAACTGGCGCGCAGCTTGTACGTGCCGATGAGGTCGTTGCCCACGTGGAACGTGGCGAGTCCCGCGACCGCGCTGACCGTGGCCGCCGCCGGTCCCACGGAGTCGCGCACCGTGCCGCCCGGCGGGCCGTGGAGCACGCTCAGCGTCACTTGCAGCGTCGAGCCCGCGCCCACCGTGTCGCGGTGCCCGCTCGCGTCGAGAATCTCCACCTGGATATTGGGCACGATGTACGTGGCCGACACGACGTTGGACGGCTGCGTGACGAACCGCACGCTCGTCGCGCTGCCCACGGAGCTCGTGTCGGTGAACGTGACGCTCGCGTGATTCGGGAGCGTCGCCGACACCATGTTCAGGCCGGGCGTGTGCGCCAACGTCAACACGGTGGACGCCAGACCGAGCGAGTCGCTGGTCGAGACCGAAGGGTTCACCGTCCCGTCGCCGGTGAGCACCGCCCACGTGACGGAAGCGCCCCGGATGGGGATGTTGCCGGCATCGGTGACGCGCACGACCAGCGGCGCCGGGAGCGTGGAGCCCACCAGCCCCGCCTGCGCATCACCGGACACGATGGCGATCTTCGTGGCCACACGTGGGGCCGCGGTGGCCGTGAACAGCACCGTCGCGCCGCTCACGTCGCTCAGCGATGCCGACACGCTGTCGGTGCGCACCGTGGGGCCGAGCGTGAACGTCATGCTCGCGAGCCCGCTCGTGTCTGTGGTCGTGGAGGCGGCGGCAAGCGCGCCGTCGCCGCCCACGTTGGTCCATGCCACGGTCGCGCCGGCCACGGCATTGCCGAAACTGTCGGTCACCTTCACCACGAACGGCTGCGGCAGCTTGGCGCCGATCGTGTCCACCTGCGCGTCGCCCGACACCTTGGCCAGTTGCGCGGCGGCCGCGGCGGTGGCGGTCTCGTTGATGGCGAGATCCGGCACGCCGCTCGACGACGCGACGATGCTCTGCGCGCCCGCCGCGTGACCCAGCGTCACGGTCGTCCGGGCATTGCCCGAGGAGTCGGTGACGCCGCTGGCGGGGCTGACCGTGGCGCCGCCCGACTTTCCGGCAAACGACACCGTGATGCCGGGCACGCCGGCGCCGGATGCCGCCTGCACCTGCACCACCACGGGACTGGCCAGCGCGGTTCCCGCCGCGCTGCTCTGATCGCCGCCGCTCACCAGGGCGAGCCTGGCCGGCGGCGCCGAGACGGTGAGCGAGGTGGAATCGCGCAGGCCGTTGGGCGTGGACGCCGTGACCAGCGTCTTGCCTGGCGTCCCGCTGGGCGTGAACACGCCCGACGCCGAGATCGCGCCGAGCGACGCGTTGGCCAGCGTCCAATGCACGGTCACGCCGGCCACGGCGCCCCCGCTCGCGTCGGTGGCCGTGATGCGGTAGGGCACGATGCCGCTGATCAGGATGGCGGTGTCCCTGGGCGCGATCCCGAAATGGGCGAGGTTGGCGCCCGGCCCGACGTACGAGATGGGCACGATGGCGGCGCCCGACGACGTCGTGGCCCCGACCGTGGCGGTCACGGTCTGCGTGCCGCTGTAGAGCACCTGGTCGCCATGCCGCAGCTCGATGTGCACGTTGAGCTGTTCCGTGGGCGAATTCAGGATGACCGGCAGGTTGAGCACCAGCGAATCCGCGCCGGCGGGCACGACGATCATCGTGTCGAATGGCTCCGCCGGCGGATGATCGATGTGGATATGGATGTTGTCCACGGCGAGGCCGAAGCTGCTCAGATCGCGCAGCGTGGACGCAGCCTGCACCGAGAAGGACGGGACGATATTGATGAACGCTGGCCCGCCCTTGCCGTTGGGCGAGGTCGGACCATCGGTGCACGTGACACCGATCAGGACCAGGAGTGCGAAGGCGGTGAATCGGATGGAGGTGCGCATTCAGCCTGAACGTCGGAGGATCGGCGCCCCGCAGGGAAATGGGGCAGCCATCGTACGCGAAGCCAGAGTGCGATAACGTCTTACACCATTCGGTCGGGTGTCAAGAACGCACATCACACACCAAGAAAGCACCAAAATCCGCCGGCCGACAGGGTGCGGGGCGCCATTCACCGAACGAGGGCCGGCGGTGAGCCGGCCCTCGTTCGGTGCGGATCGGGCGCCGGCCGGCCGTCAGAACCGGGCCAACTCCTGGAACGCCGCCTTGAATCCCTCTACCTGGGGGAGAATCGCGTCTTCGAGCTGCGGCGCGTACCCCACGAACGTGTCGGCGCTGGCCAGTCGCTTGACCGGGGCATCGAGCCACGCGAAACACTCGTCGGCGATGGCCGCCGCGATCTCCGCGCCGTACCCCCAGGAGAGTGAATCCTCGTATGCCACCAACACCCGCGACGTCTTCCTGACGCTCGCGAACACGGTCTCGCGGTCCCAGGGCGAGAGCGTCCGGAGGTCGATCACCTCCACGTTCAGCCCGGTCTCCTCGGCCATCTGGTTGGCCGCCGTGAACGCGCGATGCACCGTGGCGCCGTAGGTCACCACGGTGACGTCGGTGCCCTCGCGCACGATCTTGGCCTTGCCGAACGGGATCATGAAGTTCGGGCCCGGATAGGCCGCCTTGTTGTACGTCTGGCGGTACAGGTGCTTGTGTTCGAGGAACAGCACCGGGTCGTCGCAACGGATGGCGGTGCGGAGCAGGCCGTTGGCGTCGAGCGCCGTGGCCGGGCACACCACGCGCAGGCCCGGGGTGTGCGTGAACAGCGACGCACCGGTCTGCGAGTGGTAGATCGCGCCGCGGATGTACCCGCCGTACGTCGTGCGCACCACGACCGGTGACGTGAACAATCCGTTGGAGCGCCAGCGCATGGTGGCCAGCTCGTTGCGGATCTGCATGTACGCCGGCCAGATGTAGTCGAAGAACTGGATCTCCACCACCGGCTTGAATCCGCGCAGCGACAGTCCGATGGCGCGCCCGATGATGTTCGCTTCGGCGAGGGGCGAGTTGTACACGCGGTCGCCGCCGAACTCCTTCTGGAGGCCCCACGTGACCTTGAACACCCCGCCCTTGCCCTTGACCTTGCCCAGGTACTCCTCGCGCGATACGTCGGCCACGTCTTCCCCGAACACGAGCATCTTGGGGTTGCGACGCATCTCGTCCTTCATGCACGCGTTGAGCAGGTCCACCATCGTCGTCTCATTGCCCGAGAACTGCGGGTCGTCCTCGGTGTCGAACTGCTCCGAGGTCGGATCCACGTCTTCGGAATAGACGTGCTGATAGATGGTGTCGGCGCCCGGCTGCGGCTGCGAGAGGGCGTCGTCGGTGGCGGCCAGCACCTCGGCATCCACCGCCTCCTGGATCTTGGCAATCTCCTGCGCGGTGGCGTGGCCCTGGGCCACGAGCCACTTGGGGAACTGCGTCACCGGGTCGCGCGCCGCGTCGGCGTCACGCTCGGCCGGCGGACGGTACATCACCTCGTCGTCCGACAGCGAGTGCGAGTACGGGCGGATCACGTGCGCGTGCACGAGCGCCGGTCCCTTGCGCTTGCGGGCGTGATCCACCGCCTTCTGCATGGCGGCATGCGACGCGAGCAGGTCGCAGCCGTCCACTTCCTGCACGTAGAGGCCCGGGAACCCGGACACGACCTTGGAGATGCTGCCGCCGGCCGTGTTCACTTCCACGGGCACCGAGATCGCGTACCCGTTGTCCTCCACCAGGTAGACGATGGGCAGCTTGAGGTTGGTGGCCGTATTCAGCGACTCCCAGAACTCGCCCTCGCTGGTCGTGCCGTCGCCGGTCGTGACGAGCACCACTTCGTCCTTCTCGAACCCGTCGGTGAGGTCGAGGAGCTTGGCGCGCAGGGTGGCCTCGGCGGCGCCCACGGCCTGCAGGAACTGCGTGCCCGTGGGCGAGGACACCGAGACGATGTTCGCCTCCTTCTTGCCCCAGTGGCTCGGCATCTGGCGGCCGCCGGAGTTGGGATCCTTGGCCGCGCCGACCGCGGAATAGAGCATCTCGGCGGCCGTGAGGCCCAGTTCGAGGCACAGGGCCCGGTCGCGGTAGTACAGGAAGAACCAGTCGTGCGCCGGCCGCAGCACCATGCCCGCCGCCGTGAGCACCGCTTCGTGGCCCGCGCCGGAGATCTGGAAGAAGATCTTGTTCTGGCGCTTGAGTTGGATCTCCTTGTCGTCGAGTTTGCGGGACAGGAGCATCGTCTTGTACGCGGCAAGGAGCTGGCTGCGCGACAGGTCCTGCGTGCCGCGGCGCTCCGTCTTGGTCGAAGTGGCCATGGTCAAATCCGTTCGAGGGCGGACGTTGCGCGGATGAGAGTCCATCACCCGCGCCGATCGGCTTGCTCGCTAAAGGTAGTCGCCGGTGCCGGCGCGGGGGAGCCGGGGCAGTTCCCCCACGCGCCGCCGGTCCGTGATCGCCGCGTTGCATGGATTCGTGAAAAAAACTCTTGCGCGGAACCACCCGATCTCACATTCATGGGTCCGACGGGCACTGGGCCCGCCGTCCGCCCACCGGAGGCGAATGACCACACCGGTCCGACAGCGACAATCCGTCTGTCCCGTGCGTGCGCGCCAGCGCCGCATGTGCTCCGTCCTCCGAAGCCGTCCATCCAGAGTCGGCGTGACACCCCGCGATGGGACTCCTGTCCCGTCGCGGGGTGTCGCCTTTTCCCGCGAGGTGAAATGTCCGGCCGTCGGCACTATCACCACGTCTCCCTCCCCCGCGTTCCGCGAGCGCCCCGCCGCGCCCGCCGGACCCACCCTGCCCACCAGAAGCGCGCCCTCAAGCGCGCGGCCATGCGCGACTGTGGCCGCCGCTGCGTGTACTGCGGCACGTACCTCGATCTCGAGAACGCGACGCTGGACCACGTGTATCCGCTCGCCAAAGGTGGCCCCCACAATTCCGGGAACCTCGTCCTCGCCTGTTCCCGCTGCAACCGCCTGAAAAGCGACCTGCTGCCGTATGATTTCTTCGCCCGCTTTCCGTGGGCGGGGGTCAACTTCATCCACTACGCCCGGGCGGTGCACCGCGCGCTCAAGCGCTGCGCGCGGCGTGCGGTGAGCCTGGCCTACGCGGAGGCGGCGTAACCCGACTGGCGCGCGGAGGTTCAGTAGTCGACGGGCCGCAGATAGCTCTCCCCGATCGCCGTCGGCGACAGCATCGCCACGGTGGGGAGCTTCCGCTTCCAATGGGTCCGCGCCACGCGCTTGGCCACCAGCGCCACTTCGGCGTGATCGTAGCCGCGCGCCGCGAGATCGGCGTCGCTGTAGCCGCACAGCATCCAGTTCAGGATCTCGTCGGCTTTCGCGTAGCTGATCCCGAAGTCGCCCTCGTCGGTCTGTCCCACCACGAGGTCCGCGGTCGGCGGCTTGCTCACGATCACGTCGGGCACGCCCAGGTGGCGGGCCAGCGCCCACACCTGCGTCTTGAACAGATCGCCCAGCGGATTCACGGGCGGCGCATCGTCGGCGTGCCAGGTGAAGTAGCCGAACAGCCGCTCGGTCTTGTTGCCGGTGCCCAGCGGAATGGCGTGGTGCTTGGCCGAGAGGTCGAACAGCGCGATCATGCGCATGCGCGCCATCACGTTGCCGCGGCGCGCGGCGTCGGCGTCGGGCTCCTGCTCCAGATAGCCGTCCACGGCGCCGCTGATGTCCAGCGTGCGACCCTCGATGCCGAGCGCGTCGATCACCAACTGCCCGTGCGCGCTGCTCGCGGCGCTCGACGTGCGGTACGGCATCCGCACGCCGATCACGTGCTCGGCGCCGAGGGCGCGCTGGGCCAGGTACGCGGTCACCGCGGAGTCCACGCCCCCCGACACGCCGACGATGGCCTTGGTGTAGCCCCGCTGGCGGAGCTCGTCGCGGATGAACGCCACCAGCCACCGCTCGGTGAGCGCGGGGTCGATCTCCAGCGGCACGGGTGGCCCCTGGGCCGCATCCCCGTTCACCACGGGCAACTCCGTGCCCGACACCGCGGCCGCGGGCGCGGGAGCACTCGCCGGAACGGTGGGGGGCGCCGCCGGATCGAACACCAACACCGACGGTTGGTGGCGCTCCACGCGCTCCATCGACGCGCGCAGGTGCGGCGCCATCACCTCGAGGTCGGCCAGCAGCGGCTGATCGGCGCGCGCCCGCGCCACGTCGGCAAAGTCGATCGTGTGGACCACCAGCGCTTCGGTCCACAGCGGGCCGCGCACGCGCAGCTCGCCTTTGGGGCCGGCGATCATCGCCGCGCCGGGAAAGGTGCGCCCACCCTCGCTTCCGGCAAGATTGGCCAGCACCACGAACGCGCCGTGCTCGTCGGCCATGTCGCGCGCCAGCCGCTCCCAGCGGCTCACGCTCGTCGGCAGCCCGCTGCCGTCGGCGTCGCGCCAGGGCCCGCGCGCCGGCGGCGCGGTGGGCACGAACAGCACCTGGGCGCCGTCCAGCGCAGCCACGGTGGCCGTGAGGCTGTGCCAGGCGTCCTCGCAGACCAGCATCGCCGCCCGCCCCCACGGCGTATCGAAGGCGCGGATCTCCCGCCCCCGCTCCACGAACCGTTCCTCGTCGAACAGCCCGTACGTGGGCAGGAACATCTTGCGGTGCACGTGCCGCACCACCGGGTCGGCGCCGCCCAGCGTGACGTACATGGCGCTGTTGTAGAGCTGGCCGTTCCACTGCTCGTAGAACCCGGTCATGACGTCGAGCACGCTCGCCCCCGGCACCGCGGCGCGGTACGCGGCCTGCAGATCGCGAGCCAGGGTGCCGGCGGTGACGGCGTGCTCGCGCACCCCGCCCTCGAGGAAATAGCCGGTGAGCGCCGACTCCGGCAGGCAGAGCACGTCGGGGCGAGGGTCCCGCGCGTCCACCTGCGCCATGAGCGTACCCAGGCGCGCCAGGTTGCCGGCGTAGTCGCCCTTCCGCGGGTGGAATTGGGCAACGGCGAGATGCACGAGTGGTGCCATATGGGGTATAAGCTTCGCGGGGCGTGGGTCGGCGGGCAACCATGGCCCCTGGATTGGGTATCTTACAAGTACGAATGTCGAGACCGGGATTCCTTGCTGGCATGACGGCCAGCCGAGCACTGGCGCTGGCCGGTAGCGTGCTCTTCGCGTCCGCGGTACGGGCGCAGCAGCCGCAACAGATCGCGTGCGCGCCGCGCCTGGGGCCCACGCCCACCGAAGCCTGGCAGATCGTCCCCCTGCCGCAATCGTCGCTCGTGTTCGCCCGCGACGGCTCGCTGATCGGCGAGATCGGCACCGACTGGCGCACCAACGTCGCGCTCTCGGCCCTCCCCAGGTACGTGCCGCAGGCGTTCATCGCCGTGGAGGACAAGCGGTTCTACCAGCACGACGGCGTGGACCTCGTGGGCATCGCCGGCGCGCTCAAGGACGCCGTCACCGGCGACGTGCGCGGCGCCAGCACGATCACCCAATTGGTGGTGGGCAACCTCCACCCCGACCTCATCGACCGGCGCGACCGCAGCATCGCGCGCAAGCTCCGCGAGCAGTCCGCGGCACGCGAGATGGAGAAGCACTACAACAAGGCGCAGATCCTCGAGGCGTTTCTCAACAGCATCAACTTCGGGCACCGCTGGTGCGGCATCGAGGAGGCGGCGCGCCACTACTTCGGCAAGCCGGCCTCGCAGCTCACCCTGGCCGAGGCCGCGTCGCTCGCCGCGCTCCCCAAGTCGCCGGCCGGCTACGATCCGGCGCGTCATCCGGATCGCAACAAGGAGCGCCGCAACCTGATCCTCGGCCTGATGGCCGATCAGGGGTACATCACGCGGAGCGCCGCCCAGCAGGCCCAGGCCTCTCCGCTGGTCACCGTTCCGGACGCCGGATTTGCCGTGCGCGCGCCGTATTTCGTGGACGCCGTGCGGAAGGCCGCGGAGGGCGCGGGCGTGCCGATCGCGGCCGGCGGGTTCCGCATCTTCACCACCGACAACCCGGCGCTGCAGCGGGCCGCCGACCAGGCGCTCCGCGACGGCGTGGCCAAGGTCGAGCAGCGCCCGCGCTACGATCACCCCAGGTTCGACCCCGCCCGCCCGTCGCAGACCGACTATCTGCAGGGCATGGTGGTGGCCGTGGATCCGTTCACCGGCGACGTCGAGGCGCTCGTGGGCGGGCGCGATTACGCCGCGTCGCCGTACGACCGCGCCGTGAACGCCCTGCGACAGCCCGGATCGTCGTTCAAGCCGTTCGTGTACGCCAAGGCCCTCGAGGACAGCATCACGGCCACCGCCATCGTCCCCGACACCGCGCTCCACATCACGCTCCCCAACGGCGACGTGTACGAGCCGCGCGACGACGACGGCAAGTTTCTGGGTCCGATGACGATCCGCGAAGCCCTCATCCATTCGCGCAATGCGGTGGCCATCCAGCTCGGGCAGACGGTCGGCATGGACTCGGTGGCGGCGCTCGCCCTGCGCATGGGCATCGACACGCCGATCGCGATCGTGCCGTCGAGCGCGATCGGCGCGTCCGCGGTGCGCCCCCTGGATTTCGTCACCGCGTACTCCGCCTTCGCCACCAATGGGCTGGCCGTCACGCCGCGCCTCGTCACGCGCATCGAGGACCGCTACGGACGCGTGGTGTACACGGCGCCCGACAGCACGCCCAAGCGCGTGCTCGATCCCGCCGTGGCGTACATCGTGCGCGACATGATGAAGGACGTGGCCGATCGCGGCACGGGGCAGGTGGCCCGCCAGATGGTGCCGGCATCGGTGCCGGTGGCCGGCAAGACCGGCACCACCAACGACAACGTGGATGTGTGGTTCGTGGGCATGACGCCGCGCCTCGTGGCCGGCGTGTGGCTGGGCTTCGATCAGAACAAGCCGATCGCGCTCGGCGTGGCCGGCGGCTCGCTGGCCGCTCCGGTCTGGGGCGAGATGATGGCGCGGTACTACGCCTCACGCGGCGCCGGCCAGTTCCCGCCCGTCGGCAACATCGTGGCCGCGGAGTACGACCGCGCCACCGGACAGCCGGCCACCGCCGACACGCCCGACGACCAGCGCTACATGGAGTTCTTCGTGCCGGGCACCGGCCCGCTGGCCACGCGGGCCGATCCCTGGCGCGTGGCGCAGTGGGGCGCCCTGCTCATCCACTGAGGCGCCGCCGCGCCGAGCGCCGGCGCGTTCAGCGCCCGGCGCCCGCCAACGCGTCCTCGAGGTCTTCCGCGGCGTGCGCGGCCTCGGCGCCGCCCCCCGCCGGGAGCAGCGCGATGGCGAACACTTCGTCGAGCGTCATCACCGGGTGAAAGGTCATCACGTCGCGCACGTCGGCCGGGATGTCCTCGAGATCCGCCTCGTTGTCCTTGGGCAGCACGATGTGGGTGATGCCGGCCCGATGGGCGCCAAGCACCTTCTCCTTGAGGCCGCCGATCGGCAGCACCCGCCCGCGCAGCGACGTCTCGCCGGTCATCGCCACGTCCTTGCGCACCGGCCGGTTGGACATCGCGCTCACGAGCGCCGTGGCCATCGTCACGCCGGCTGACGGCCCGTCCTTGGGGATGGCCCCGGCCGGCACGTGGATGTGCACCTCGATCGAGCCCAGCTTGTCGGCCGGGATGTGCAGCGTGTCGGCGTGCGTGGCCGCATAGGTGAGCGCCGCCCGGGCGCTCTCCTTCATCACGTCGCCGAGTTGGCCCGTGAGGATGAGCGACAGGCTGCCCCATCCGCTCACCTGCACCTTGGCGTCCTCGGGCTGTGCCGGTCCGGGCGCGAACATCCGGCGGATCGCGGCTTCGACGAACATGATGTCGCCGCCGGCGGGCGTGTAGTACATGCCCGTGGCCACGCCCACCTCGCTCTCCTCGGCGGCGCGCTCCGGATGCACGCGCGGGCGGCCGAGCAGTTCGCGCACCTCGTCGGCGCCGATGACCTTGTCGTCGACCACCTTAGTGTCGCCGGACGCCAGGCGGCGCGCCACCTTGCGCGTCACGGCGCCGATCTGCCGCTCGAGTTGACGCACGCCGCTCTCGCGGGTGTACTTGCTCACCACGGCCATCACGGCGTCGTCGGTGAACGTGATCTTCTTGTCGCCCAGCCCGTTCTCCTCGAGCTGCCGGGGAATCAGGTACTTCTTGGCGATCTCGGCCTTCTCGCGCTCCGTGTATCCCGCAAAGTCCACCACTTCCATGCGGTCGAGCAGCGGGCCGGGGATGTTCTGGATGAAATTGGCGGTGGCCACGAACAGCACTTCGCTGAGGTCGAACGGCACGCCGAGGTAGTGGTCCGTGAACGTGTCGTTCTGGGCCGGATCGAGCACCTCGAGCAGGGCACTGGCCGGATCGCCCTGGAAGCTCACGCCCAGCTTGTCCACCTCGTCGAGCAGGAAGACGGGGTTCTTGGTGCCGGCCTGCTTCATGCCCTGGATGATGCGGCCCGGCATGGCGCCCACGTACGTTCGCCGATGGCCGCGGATGTCGGCCTCGTCGCGCGCGCCGCCCAGCGCGGCCCGCACGTACTTGCGGCCCAGCGCCCGGGCGATCGACTTGGCGATGGACGTCTTGCCCACGCCCGGCGGGCCCACGAACAGCAGGATCGGCCCCTTGGCCATGGCCCGCGCCTTGGCTTCCTTTGCGTCGGTGATCGTCCGATCGTCGTCGCCCTTGGCGAGCGACGGCGTGGCGTCCTCCTTGGTGGCCTGCAGCTTCACGATCGGCATCTCGCCAGTCCGGCGCAGCTCGTCGGCCATCTGCTGCGCGCGCAGCTGGCGCACGGCCAGGAACTCGAGCACGCGGTCCTTCACGTCGGGCAGACCGTAGTGGTCCTCGTCGAGGATCGTGGAAGCGTGGTTGAGGTCGAGGTCGTCGTCGGAGCGGGCGTTCCATGGCAGCTCGGCGATCCACTCCAGATAGGTGCGGATGACCTGGGCCTCCATGGACTCGCGGCCCGACCGCTCCAGGCGGCCGAGTTCGCGCTCCACTTCGGCGCGCGCGTCCTTGGGGAGCTCCAGCTTGCTCAGCTTCTCGCGGAGCTCCTCGATCTCCTTGGACGAATCGTCGTCGCCGAGCTCCTTCTGGATGGCCTTCATCTGCTCGCGAAGGAACATCTCGCGCTGCCGCTCCCCCAGCTCCTCCTGCACCTGCGACTTGATCTCGTCCTGCATCTCGATCATCCCGATCTGCTTCTGCACGTGCACGAGCACGCGGCGCAGGCGCTCCTCGACGCTCAGGATCTCCAGCAACCCCTGCTTCTCGGGCGTGGGGAGGTCGATGTAGCCGGCCACGAGGTCGGCGAACCGGCCCGGGTCGGTGACCGCGTCGAGCACCTGGTGCACCACCTCTTCGGGCAGCCCACGACGCTCGCCCAGTTCGCCGGCGCGCTCGCGAATCTCCTTGTAGAGCGCCACGAACGCCGGGTCCTCCTCGCTCACCGGCTTCATCTCCTCCACGTCCACGACGACGGCGCTGAGATAGCCCTCGTTCGTGCTGTACTGGAGCGCCGTGGCGCGCTGCTCGCCGTTGAGCAGCAGCTGCACGCCGCCCAGGCCGCGCTGGATCTGGCCGATCCGGGCCACCACGCCCATCGAGTAGAGGATCTCCGGGGCGGGCTCGTCGGTATTGTCGCGCTGCGCCACGGCGAACACCAACCGGTCGGCCTTCAGCGCGGCTTCGATCGCCCGCAACGTGCCGGGACGCCCGGCGGCGATCGGGGCGGTGAGCCCCGGGAAGACCACCGTGCCTCGAAGCGGAAGCACTGGGAGAGTGTGTCGCTGGGCCATACGGGTCACATGCTCCGGAATAAGGGACTGCCGACTACCATGCCCAAGAGGCTATGCACACTCCGTTCCAGCCGGCTCGACCTGTGAGGTAAGTGAGAGCACGCATATACTTAGTTGCTCCGGAGCCCCGCTCGGTTGCCGCCGAAGGCGTCCGCCTACCCGCACGACTTACGACACCATGGCGGGATTTGCAACTTCGGCCCGCTAGTCTGACGTAGTGACACTGCCGAACCGGCGCGTCCTTTCCAGAAGTTTGGTGTCGTGCTAGAATGCCGTATTCCGCCCTAAAAACGAGCTCGCCGAGTGTCTGACCCCGTCGTCCCGCCTGCGGACTCCGAGATGCGCGCGCTCGTAGAGCGCGCCCTCGGTGCGCACTACGAGCTGGACGCCGAGATCGGACGCGGTGGCATGGGCATCGTCTACCGCGCGCGCGACCGGCGGCTCAAGCGCGTGGTGGCGATCAAGGTGCTCCCGCCGGAGCTGGCCTTCCGCAGCGACATCAAGACCCGGTTCCTGCGCGAGGCCGAAACCGCGGCCCAGCTCAACCACCCCAACATCGTCCCCATCTACACGGTGGACGAGGCGCAGGGCCTCGTCTTCTTCGAGATGGCCTACGTGAGCGGGGAGAATCTGGCCAAGCGGCTGCACGACCGCGGCGTGCTTCCCGTGGAGGAGGTGCGGCGCATTCTCCGCGACGTGGCCGACGCGCTTGCCTATGCCCACGAGCGGGGCGTCGTGCACCGCGACATCAAGCCCGACAACATCCTCCTCGACGCCGACAGCGGCCGCCCGATGGTGACCGACTTCGGCATCGCGCGCGCCGTGAGCGACGGCGATTCGCGGCTCACCGCCACCGGGATGGCCATCGGGACGCCGGCGTACATGTCCCCCGAACAGGCGGCGGGCGAGCGCGTGATCGACGGCCGCAGCGACATCTACGCGCTCGGGATCGTGGCCTACCAGATGCTGGCCGGCGAGCCGCCGTTCTCCGCGGGCAGCACGCCGGCCATGCTGGTCAAGCACATCTCCGAGATGCCGGTGCCCATCGCGCAGCGCCGCGCCGACGTGCCCGACGACCTCGCGCGCGCCGTGATGGTGATGCTCGAGAAGGACCCGGCCAACCGCTTCCCCTCGGCCGGCGACCTGATCAAGGCGCTCGACGGCGGCGTGATCCCCATGCCGACGTCCAGCCTCGCCCCGGGCGTGGTGGGGCTGCCGTCGGCCGCCGCCGGGGCGGCCCTGACCACGGGCATCGGCGGCACCCCGCCGTCTGCCGTCGACGGCGCATACGACGGCGGCAACTATGTGCCCACGGCCGACGATCTGCGCCGCTGGGACGCGCCGCAGGTGAAGGCGTTCCGCAAACGGGTGTGGCCGTACCTGTACGTGAACGGCGTCATCGTGGTGATGTCGATCTTCACCAGCACGAGCTTCACGTTCGTGACCGTGATCTGGAGCATCGTCCTCGCCTTCAAGTACGCCAAGCTCTGGAGCGACGGCTACGACTGGCGCGACGTGTTCCAGCAGCCGCGCGACCGCGAGCTGATGGAGGTGTTCGACGATTTCATGGAGCACGTGCGGGCGCTGGCCAGTTCCAAGAAGCGGCGCGCGCTGCTCGATGCGCGGCGCCAGCGGCGGCTGGCCCGGCGCTCCGCCGGCGCCCCGGACGCGGGCGCGATCGGCGGTCCGCGCCTGAATGACGGCACCCTCGCCCAGGCCGCTGGTCCGTACGCCGATACCGTGCGCCAGGCGATCGGCGATCGCGACGAGATCCTCCGCCTCATCCAGTCGATGCCCGCCGCCGACCGCGCGCGCGTGCCCGATGTGGAACGCTCGGCGCTCGCCCTGTACGAGAAGGTGCAGGGACTGGCGATCACGCTCGCCGACGTCGAGCACAACACCGTGCCCGGCGGCATCGCGGCGTACGAAGCGGAGATCGTCCGGCTGGAGGGCGCCGCCAATCCGCTCGATCACCGCGCCAGCGAGGAACGCGTGCACCGGCTGGCCTTTCTCAAACGGCAGCGGCGCGCCATCGCCGACCTCGAACAGAAGCGGGCCGCCGTGGCCGCCCGCCTGGAAACCTGCGCCCTGGCCCTGCGCAACATGAAGCTCGACGTGCTGCGGCTGCGCGCCGGCATGCAGACCCACCAGCACATCACCTCGCTCGCCATGAACGCGCTGTCGCTCGCCGACAGCGTGGACAGCGCGGTCTATGTGGCCGACGCGCTGGGGCAAGCCACCGCACGCCCAGGGGCCGCCCGCTCGACCGTCGAGAAGCGGTGAGCGACTACCTGCAGGATCGGCTCGTCGCGGCGGTCGGTGACCACTATCTGATCGAAGAGGAAATCGGCCGCGGCGGCATGGCGGCCGTGTACCGGGCGCTCGACCTGCGGCTCAACCGCCACGTGGCCATCAAGCTGCTGCCGCCCGACCTCGCGTTCAACGCCGACGTCAAGACGCGGTTCCTGCGCGAGGCACAGATGGCGGCGCAGCTCAACCACCCGAACATCGTGCCCATCTACTCGGTGGACGAGCGCGACGGCGTTGTGTACTTCGTGATGGCGCTGGTGGAAGGCATCACCCTCGCCCAGCACCTGCACGAAGCGCCGCGGTCGAGCTTCGAAGAGGTGCGGCGCGTGATCGGCGACGTGGCCGACGCCCTGGATTACGCGCACAGGAAGGGCGTGGTGCACCGCGACATCAAGCCCGACAACATCATGCTCGACCGGGCCAGCGGGCGGACCGTGGTCACCGACTTCGGGATCGCGCGCGCCGCGGCCGGCGACTCGCGGCTCACCGTGACCGGCGTCGCCGTGGGCACGCCCGCCTACATGTCGCCCGAGCAGGCCCTGGGCGAACGCGACGTGGATGGACGCAGCGACATCTACTCGCTGGGCGTGGTGGCGTACCAGATGCTCACCGGCGAGCAGCCGTTCAAGGCGTCGAACACGCCGGCGATGCTCGTCAAGCACGTGTCCGAGACGCCGCGGCCGATCCGCGAACAGCGGCCCGACGCGCCGGATCCCATCGTGCGCGCGGTGGAGACCGCGCTGGCCAAGGATCCCGCGGCCCGGTGGCCCAACGGTGGCGCGTTCCGCGACGCCATCCGCGCCGACACGCCGGCCACCGCCCCCTCCATCCCGCGCGTTGCGCAGCTGTCGTCCACCGGCTTCATGCAGTCGCCGGCCATGCCCCCCGCGCCGCCGGAGCCCACGCCCGGCTTCATCTTGCCGCCGCTGCCCATCGGGTACGGCCGCGACGCCTGGCGTGACTGGAAGGACGAAGTCAGGGCCCGCGCCGACGACTACCGCGGCCCCGTTCCCCTCTCGCGCCGTGAGCGGCGCGAGAGGAGCCGCGAACTTCGCCACCTGCGCCACGACGATCCCGCGCGGCCGCTCGACGAGCGCATCGCCGCCTTCCGCCGGCAACTCGTGGGCAACATGTCCACGCTCGTGCTGCTGTTCGGCATCAACATGCTCACGTCCCCCGAGTTCTGGTGGTGGCTGTTCCCAGCGCTCGCGATCGGCGTCGGCGTCGTGCGCCGCTGGGGCAACCTGTGGGCCGACGGCGCCACGCTCAAGCAACTGTTCTCGCGCGCCCAGCCCACACCGCCCCCGGCGGGCTCCCCGGCCCAACTCGCGCGCCACCAGCGCCCCGCGTCCGTCGGGCTGACGGCGGCGCCGCCGCCGCCCGAGCCGGCCCTGGTGAGCGATGCCGTCCTTGCCGGTCCCCACGGCGCCGCGGTGCGGCGCGCCATGGGCGATCGCATCGTCATCCGCGAAGTGCTGGCCAAGCTCACGCCCACCGAGCGGCAGATGCTGCCCGACATCGAGCCCACCGTGAACGCGCTCGGCGACCGCATCGCCGCGCTGGCCAGCACGCTGCACAGTCTCGATGCCGACGCCTCCGGCGCCAACCTCGGGGCCCTCGACCAGCGCATCGCCGATCTGAAACGCGAGACGCAGACCGCCGAGGGCGAACGCCGGCTGGCGCTGCTCGAGCGCCAGCGCAGCACGGTGCACGATCTGCTCACCCGGCGCGGACGGCTGCTGCCGCAGTTCGAGAGCGCCTGCATGGCGCTGCAGAACTTGAAGCTCGACCTGCTCAAGCTGCGATCCGCGGGCATCGATGCCGCGCTCGGCGTGGTGACGAGCGCCACGCAGGAGGCGCGCACGATCTCGCGGGAGATCGGCCACGTGCTCGAGGCGGCGGACGAGGTGCGCGACCTCTGAGCGCGCCCGCCGCGTCCGATCAGCGCGCGAGCAGGCCGCTGATCACCGCACCCAGCGCGGCCGGCGTGTCTTCGGGCAGGAAGTGACCGGCGCTCGCCAACACGTCCAGGGTCGCGCCGGGAATCGCATCGCGCAGCCGCTCGCCCACCGCCACCGGGAAGAACGGATCGCCGCGTCCCCAGACCACGGCGGTCGGGGCGGCGATCGATCCCAGCCGCGGCGCCAGCGCCATGGTCTGCTCGGCGTCCATCGCGCGCAGGTGCCGCACGAGCGTGGCCCGGCCGTCGGGGCCGGCGAACGCGCGGGCGTAATGTTCCAGCGAATGCACGCCGCGCTCGGCGTGCGCATAGCCGCGTTGGAGCGTGGTCCGGAGCACGGACTGCGCCCACGACGGCGGCGCCAGGCTGATCAGGGCGTGCAGTCGCCGCCACATCCGCGCCGTGCGCGTGGGCCAGGCGTCGAACGCCACCGAATTCACGAGGCACAGCCGGGACACGCGCGCCGGAAACCGCACCGCCAGCGACTGCGCGATGCCGCCGCCCAGCCCATGGCCCACCAACAGCGCATCGCGAATGCCCAGCGCGTCGAGCAGCGCGAGCACGCGGTCGGCGTGTCCGTGCACGCTCAGATCGTCGGCGGCCGGCGGATCACTCCGGCCGTACCCCAGCAGGTCGAGCACGACGATGCGATGCCCGGGAGGCAGCAGCGGGACGACATCGTTCCACAGATGCCCGGACGCCGGGAATCCGTGGATCAGCACCACCGGCTCGCCAGCCCCGCGCGTGCCGGCCGCGTAGTAGTAGAGTCGCACGCCACCGACGTCCACGAATTCACCGCGCATGGCGGACCCGTGACGGGGTGGGGCGAGTGGGGGGAGGCGGCATCGCCGGAGAAGATCGCCCGGCGCCGCGCGTTCGGCCACCTCCAACGCAGGCGGGCCGCTCCGGTCGGAGCGGCCCGCTGTGCGACGCGCGTGGCGTGTGCGACTAGCGCCCGCCGCCACCCCCGCCGCCGCGGCGACCGCGGCCCATGGCGGCCACGTTCTCGTCGAACGTCTTCTGCTGGTCCGGCGTGAGGATCCCACGCACGGCCTCCTGGTACTTCTTGTTGATTTCCATCATCTTGCCCATCATCGCCTGCCGATCGTCACCCGCGTCGTCGCGCGCCTTCTGCTGCTCGCCCGTCATCGCGGTCTTCAGGCTGTCGAACTTCTTCTGCTGGTCGGCCGTGAGCGTGATGGCCGTGGGCTGCGCAATCCAGCGATCGATCATCGGACCACGTCCGCGCCCACCACCCATGCCGCCCTGGGCCGACGCCACAGACGCGCTGCCACCCATGCACATCACTGCGAGTGCCACCATTGCCAGCTTCCGCATGAAACGCTCCTGAAAGAATGGGATCCCTGCACACAAGTGATTGCACGAGTGGGACTTAGTGTTTCCCCTCTAGCGCATCACCCGAAAAAGGCTATGCTTACGCGCCCCGCAGTTGGGGGCGGTACGACATCGCCTCACCACCCGTTTCCAGCGACGCCGTGACCCTGCCTCCTACATCAAGCATCCAGTCCCCGCCGGCACCCGACGTTTCCGGGTTGCCGGTGCCCTTGCCTACCCCTCCGGTCGCCCCCCCCGTGCGGTTCCCGCTGGGGTGGCTCCTCGAACACGCCTCGGCCGCGATCAAGTACCGGGCCCTGGTCGATGTCGCCCAGCCGGATATGTCGCCGGAGGACCGCGCCGGCTCTCTCCCCTATACGTACCGGCCCGCGCTGCTGTTGGCGTTGCTGCAGAGTGCCGACGGCACGTGGTCCCATACGATGCTCACCGTGCCCTCGGCTCGCGCTACGCACTTCGAAGGCGTGGGCACGATCACCGCCGTGCGGCGCCTGCTGGAGTACGGGTGGGACAAAGACTCCCCGCCGCTGCTCCAGGCGCGGCGCGTGCTCTTCCGGCTGCTGGCCGAGGACGATGATCCGGAATTCCTCTACGAGTTCGGCGGCCGTGCGGCGCCGGACGAAGACATGGTGCATCGGGGGCGCGGCATCCTCCGCGAGGCGGCAGCGGCGGCGCTCGCCCAGGCCGGCTACGGGGGTGATCCGCGGCTGCGCGGCGCGGCGCGGCGGATCCTCGACCGCATCAACACCTTCCTGCGCTCGCCGCTGGCCGCCAAGCCGTGGATGCGCGTGGGCAACCGGCACGTGCTGGCGCCGGACGCCGCGCCGCCGTCGATCTACGCGCTCAACATGCTGGCGCACATGCCGCTGTTCTGCACCGAGCACGCCGAGGTGATGGACCGGATCTACGCGTTCATCACGCAGCCCCTGCCGCGCCAGGAGATCGTGCAGCTGCTGGGTCGGCGCGTGGCCGCGCAGCATCACCTGGTGTTGGGCGACCATCTGCCGCACCGCAACGCCGCCGATGCCGACGTCGTGAGCGCCCTCTCCTGGCTCGAGTTGATGGCGCGGCTCGGGTTTCTCAGGCTGAACGACAATTGGTCGAAGCTGTTCGACCGGTTCCTGGATGACCGCGACGCGGATGGGGTGTGGCACCCGCACAAGGGGTTGCAGGCGGTGCGGAGCACGAACCCGTTCGTGTGGCCCATGTACCCGCTCGAGGCGGATCTGGCCGGCGAAGAACGGTGGACCGACGTGACCTTCCGATTGGGGCTCATCGCGCGCCTGGCGGGTCGGTCGATCGAAGTCATCTGACGCCGGCGGCGGGGGGCGGCACGCCTCGCGATGGCGCGGCGCCACGGCCCGGCGGCGGATCCGCGCATCTGCTCCCGGAGGAGATCTTTCCCGCGCACGTCGCGGGGATCACGGTGCGGTATGTACCGGTGCACGACGGCGTCCGCCTGCGGGTGCTCGAAGCGGGATCGCCCGCTGGCAGGCCCATGGTCCTCGTGCACGGCTGGGGCGCATCGGCATACTCGTATCGCGACGCGCTGCCGGCGCTGGCCGCGGCGGGATTCCGCGCCATCGCGCTCGACCTGCCCGGGCACGGCCTGAGCGACAAGCCGTCGGCCCTGGACGCGTACTCGCGCCCCGCGATGACCGCCGCCGTGGGCGCGCTGCTCGACGCGCTCGACGTGCGCGACGCATGCGTGGTGGGCGTGAGCATGGGAGGCGCGATCGCCCTCGGGCTGGCCATCGAGCGCCATCCGCGCGTGGGCGCCATCGCGCCCATCAATCCGGCGGGGCTCGGGAACGTGCGGTTCATGGCGATCGCGAAGGCGGTCACGCCGCTGGGGCTACGCGACCTGGCCCCGTACATCGTGTCCCGCCCGCTCGTGGACCTGTTCCTGCACCTGGCCTACTGGGATTCATCGCGCGTGACCGCGCGCGTCGTGGACGAGTACTGGGCCACGTCGCGCCAGCCGGGATATGCGGCGGCCGTGGTGGCATGTCTGCATCGATTCTCGTGGGAGCCGTATCCGGCGGCGGCACTCGCCGGCATCAGCTGTCCGGTGCTGCTCGTGCTCGGCACCCACGATCACCTGATCGCGGCCGGCGAGACCGCCGCTGGGGCGGTTCCCGGGCTGCGTACGGTGCGCGTGGCGGGGGGGCACGCCGTGAACGAGGAGTGCCCGGCCGACGTGAACGCGGCGTTGGTCGCGTTCGCGCGCGAGTAGCGACCGGCCGTGAGCGGCGTTAGCGTTCACGAACGATGCCAAGACAGAAGAAACCGAAATCGGAGCCATCCGAGCCGTCCCAGTCCCCTGAGTCATCCGAGCCGTCGGCGACGTTCGCCGGTCTGGGGCTCTCCGAACCGGTGTTGCACGCCGTGGCGGATGCCGGATATCGCGAGCCGACGCCCATCCAGTTGCAGGCCATTCCGCTCGTTCTCAAGGGCCGCGACATCATGGGGTTGGCGCAGACCGGCACCGGCAAGACGGCGGCGTTCACGCTGCCGATCGTGGACCGGCTCACGGGCGGGCCGCGCCGCACGCGAGCCCTCATCCTCACGCCCACGCGCGAGCTGTGCGTGCAGGTGGAAGAGAGCGTGCAGAAGTACGCCAAGTACGCGGACCTCGACGTGGCGCCGGTGTACGGCGGGGTACCGCTCGACCCCCAGCAGAAGAAGCTGCGGGCCGGCGTCGATGTCGTGGTCGCCACGCCGGGCCGGATGATCGACCACCTCGAGCGGCAGAACGTGGTGTTCGACGACCTCGAAGTGCTGGTGCTCGACGAGGCGGATCGCATGCTCGACATGGGGTTCGCGCCGCAGATCAACCGGATCGTGGCCGAGATTCCGCGCTACCGGCAGACGCTCCTGTTCAGCGCCACGATGCCGCCCGAAGTCGAGGCCCTGGCGCGCAAGTACCTCCGCAAGCCGATCGTCGTGCAGATCGGCATTCGTTCCTCCGCGGCGAGCACGGTGACGCACGCCGTGTACCCGGTGCCGCAGGAGCGGAAGACGGCGCTGCTGGCGCAACTGCTCAAGGAGAGCGGGATGGACTCCGTGCTCGTGTTCAGCCGCACCAAGCACGGCTCTGATCGCGTGGTGCGGGATCTGGAGCACGAGGGCATCAGCGCCACCGCCATGCACGCCGACAAGACGCAGGCCCAGCGCACCAAGGCCCTGGCCGACTTCAAGGACGGCAAGATCCGCGTGCTCGTGGCCACCGACATCGCCCAGCGCGGCCTCGACATCTCCGGGATCTCGCACGTGATCAACTATGACGTGCCGCAGCAGCCCGAGGACTACGTCCACCGCATCGGGCGCACCGGCCGCGCCGACGCCACGGGGGATGCCTTCACGTTCATGGCGCCCAACGAGATCGCGATGGTCCGCACCATCGAGCGCATGATCGGCGCGCCGATCGCGCGCATTTCCGTGCCGGGGTTCGATTTCGGCACGGTCGCCGCCGACTGAGGCCGCGCTACCGGATCACCAGCACGCCCACTTCGCCGTTGAATCCGTCGCGCATCGTGGGCGCGCCCGGGGGCGGCTGCCACTTGCCGCCGTCCACGCGCACGTTGAGCTGGTGCACGCCGGCGCCGATGGGCACCAGGGCTTCCCAGAGGTCGCGGCCGCGCTGGACCATCGCCACCGGCTCCCAATCGGTGAAGTCGCCCATGACGTCCACCGACTGCACGCCCGCGATGTGCACCTGCACGCGCTCCAGGGACGTGCCGGCCGAACTGATATCGAACTTGCTGATCGCGCTGGCGCGGGCTTCGATGGGCACGGCGCCCTCGGTCATCGCCGGCCATGCGGCAAGCATCACGCCAAGGTTGGCATAATTGCGGGCCGGCAGCCCGCGGGCCGGATTGGCCGGCTGCCGCCCGCCGCCCACGACCACCGCCATGTCGGACGAGAGCCAGACGACGGCGCTCGCCGACGCCCACCGGCGCGAATCGGGGGTGACGTCGTTGTTGTCACCAAACCGATAGCCGGTCTGCGCGTTGATCTCGAAGAACGATTTCTCCCAGTGGACCGTGCCCTGCACGTCGCTGAAATGCGACTGGCGCAGGCAGCTGTTGTTGTCCGTCTGCGTGCTGCACGCCTGCGCGGCGCCGGTGGAATCCTTGGAACTCGCGATCTTGGTGAACGCGAAGTTGGTGTAGGTGCCCGTGAGCGTGGCCCCGCCCAACTGGGTCCAGGCGCCGGCGCCCGCCACGTCCACGGCCGATACCACGGCCACGCGCCAGGGACGCGCCACGCCGGTCTCCAGCCACAGCCCACCCTTCTGCGAGAACACCAGATGGACCCGTGCTTCGGCGTCGATCTGTTCGTTCTGGTTGAGTTCGTCGTAATACGCCCGGCTCGCGTTGCCGATGAGCTGGGCGCTCAGGTGATGCCGGGTGGGCGTGGTGACCGAGGCCGAGACCTGTCCGTCGGCCAACTGCCACGACTGCCCGTTGATCCAGGCCGAGCCGCGGGCGCTGACCTTGAGCACCTGCCCGTCGTAGCGCACGTCCGGGGTGAGGCTGATGGCGCTGGCCGGGAGAAAGCCCGGGGTGGAGCTCATCAGCCCGCCCGCCTCGAGCCGCGAGACGATCTGCGCCGAGGCCTCGTGCTGCGGAATGAGCAGGACGAGGCCGATGGCGAGGACTGCGGTGCTGGGCTTCAGCTCGAACATTCGATACGAGCTCGGCATTCGGGTAACCGCGAGCCGCTACTCGGGGACCTTGGCAGGCGGCAGCCGAATCGGGATGGTACGCGCTCTATTGAGGAGCGCGTCACCCGGTGCGGCTCCCGATACTATGTCTTGTTCCACCGCCCGCGGCAAGCCCAGAAGATCGGCATCGCCGGCCCCCCCCTGCCAGAGCTGGAGGATCGCGCGGGATGCCGTGTCGCGCGGGACGCCGCGGGTGACGAGGTCGGCGAGCACCACCAGGGGCACGGTGATCGATTTTCCGCGGCCGGCGTGGCGCAGGTCGATGAGGGCCGCGGCCGGGATTCCGGCCTGCAGCGCCGCCGCTCCGGCAGTCAGTTCATCGCGATTGGCGCCCGATCCCAGGGTGGCCCGCGCCTGGCGGAGCGAGAGGAACACCGTCCGCACCACGCGGGCGATGACGGGGCCGCTCACATGCTTGCTCACCCCTTCCTGCGCCTTCGAGATCACCGGCTGCGTGGGAAGCCCCTCGGCACGCGCCGAATCGATGAGCGACTGGACCATGCGGCGACTGGCCGTGTCGAGCTTGGCCAGCGGGTCGGGGCCCTGGGCAAGGAGCGACGGAGCGGCCATGGCCACCGCGAGCAGCGCCGAGAGCGCGCACCGAACGTTGCGCCGGTTCATGTGGCCGATCCCTGGCCCACGAGCACGACCGAATTGGGGGCCCCGTACCCGTCGTCCGGAGCACGGAGCGCCGCCGGATCGGGCATCCAGGTGGAGCCCTTGGCGCCGTCCACGATGAACGCGTACACGTGCCGGCCCGGCGGAAGGTGGACCGTCACCGTCCACTTGCCGTCAGCCGTGCGCTCCATGGGCGTGGCCGACGCGCTCCACTCGTTGAAATCACCGACGAGGGAGACGTTGGACGCCAGCGGATCGCGCAACTCGAAGCGGTGGACCTGCAGTGAATCGTGGACCGGGAGCTGCGCATTCGCAGCGACAGCGGTGGGCTGCTCGGCCTGCTGGCGGCCGTCCCGGCTTGTGGTGGAGATTCCAACGAGGACCCCGATGCCCACCAGGCCGGCGGCCAGAACCGCACTCGCCAGGGGAGACAGCGCGAGCGTCCGCGGTGCCGTGAGCCACCGGCTGCCGCGGCGAGGGCGCGCCGGCAGCGGGGTGGCACGGACCGCGTCCATGATGCGCACGCGGGCGTCGGCCGCCAGTTGCACTGGCCGCCGCGCCTCCGCTGCGATCCACTCGACGTACGGATCCTGGTTGGATTCAGTCATGCTTAATGCGCTCCCATCTCTCGCGCAGACGGTCACATGCGCGTTTCACCCGCATCTTCAGCGCGGAGACGCCGACGCCGGTGAGCGCGGCCATCTCCTCGTAGCTCAATTCCTCGATGTACTTGAGGAGAAACGCCTCACGCAGCAACGGGTCCAGCTCGCTCAACACCCGCTGTACGAACTCCTCATCCTCACCCGACCACCCCGACGCCGCGTCGTCCGGCGCATTGAGCAGCAACGCCTCCTCGCGAACGAAGACCCGCTCCCGCTGCGTCCGCCGAGCCGCCAGACTCCGGCACTGGTTCACCAGAATGCGGTACAGCCACGCGCTGAACTTGTCCCGTTCCTGGTACTTGGCCAGCGCCCGATAGGCCCGCAGGAACGTGGCCTGCAGGGCATCTTCGGCGTCGTCCCGGTTGCCCAGCATCCGGACGGCGTACCGGGCGCACTGGTCGTAGTACCGATCCACCAGCGCCGCGTATGCGTCAACGTCACCGCTGAGCACACGTCGGACGTCGGCAGCGTCGTCGCTCATCTCATGAGGAATAACCCACCCCCAACGGCGCAGCGTCACATTCCTGCGTGATGTGGATCACGGGAGAGACCAATCCGTGACCTGCACGCGAACTTTTTGGAATCTAGCGCGGCACGGTGGAGGGGGGTGGCCGAGCTCCGCCGAGGGCCGGCGACCCCCTCCGGCTACGCGCCGAGCGGGTCCGCTACCGCCGCACTCGGCCCAGCCGCGACACCACGACGGTGTCCCGGACCAGGCCCCGCGCGACGATCACCGTCAGATTTGCCGCTCCCCGGCCCAGTCCGCGCCCATCGTAACTCATGGAATCGCGGGTGGCGGACAGCACGACTCCATACACAGACCCCAGGAGCCGGGTGCGGGTTCCGCGGCCCGGCACCCGGAGGTGGATCGCGGCCCCCGCGCTGTCGATCACCACCCACACCGTGCAGTGCCGGGCGAGCGCCTCGGAGCGGGCGGCCGCGAAAATGGATTCGATTTCCTGGGACGCGGAATGCGCCGCAGCCCGGTCGAGCGACGCAGCCATGTGGGGCACCGCCAGGGCCATGATCACGGCGACGAGCGTGAGCGCGATGAGGAGTTCGGGGAGGGTGTTGGCGCGGGCGGGACGCATGTGCCAACCTGGCGGGCGCGGGGCCTTGCGGGCGCACCATCTTCGCGCCGGGCGCATCGCTCCGCCGCCGCGCGCCCACCCTCGACGCCCCGCGCGCGCCCGTCCATCTTCCCCGAATACCCCAGCCCATCCCCCACATGCGCATCATTCGTCTCCTCGGACCGCTGGCGGTCGTGGTCGCCCTCGGGAGCTGCGTGGACCCGCGCGCCCAGGCCAGCACCGCGCAGGCCGTCATGGACATGAGCAACGCCGTGACCGGCATGCAGCAGGACGTGCAGGACCTCAAGGGCACGGTGGATTCGCTCCGCGCCGTGGTGGCGCACCAGGACACGCTCATCGAGCGGCTGGCCACGCTCACGCACGTACCGTGGCCGCCCCCCCGGGACTAGCTTCCGTTCCAGCATGCGCATCGCCATCTCCACGGGCGGCGGCGACGCCCCCGGACTCAACGCCGTCATCCACGCCGCCGTGCTCTCGGCGGCCCAGCGCGGCTGGGAGGTGCTGGGCATCAAGCGTGGCTACTTCGGCCTGCTGGGCGAGGACGAGGTCATGACGCTCAACGCCGACTCGGTGCGCGGGATCGCGCATCTGGGCGGCACCATCCTCCGCACCACCAACCGCGGCAATCCGTTCCGCTGGCCGGTGCAGCAGCCCGGCGGGACGGTGATCGAGGTGGACCGCTCCGATGAGTTGATCGAGAATGCGCGCCAACTCGGCATCGACGCCCTGATCTCGATCGGCGGCGACGGGTCGCTGCACCTGGCCCAGCAGCTCCACGCCAAGGGCCTGCACGTGGTGGGCGTGCCGAAGACGATCGACAACGACGTGAGCGCCACGATCAGCACGTTCGGTTTCGACACGGCGGTCAACACGGCGCTCGAAGCGATCGACCGGCTGCATACCACGGCGGAGAGCCATGATCGCGTGATCGTGATGGAGGTGATGGGGCGCCACGCCGGGTTCATCGCCCTCCACGCCGGGCTCGCCGGCACCGCCGACGTGATCCTGATTCCCGAGATCCCGTACGACATCGAGCGCGTGTGCGACAAGATCCGCACGCGCGACCGCTCGGGCCGCCACTTTTCGATCGTGGTGGTGGCCGAGGGCGCGTTCCCGCGCGGCGGCGTTCCGTATACGGTGGAGCGGGCCGTTCCGGGCGGCGAGGCGCGGCTGGGCGGCGTGGCCGAAGTGGTGGGCCGCGCCATCGAGGAGCGGACGGGCAAGGAGACGCGGACGCTGGTGCTCGGGCACCTCCAGCGCGGCGGCCAGCCCACCGGCTACGACCGTCTGCTCGCCACCCGGTTCGGGGGCGCCGCGGTGGTGGCGGTGGCCAACGAGCGGTGGGGACACATGGTAGCCCTGCAATCACCGCACATCATCACGATTCCCATAGCCGACGCCCTGCGCCAGTCCAAGCGGGTGGAGCCCGATCACGACGTGGTCCAGACCGCGCGATCCACCGGCATAAGCTTCGGCGACGCATAAACACCGCATTCGGCGTGGTTTGCGGGGGCGATTGCCTTCACCCGATCTTGGTGTGAACCTGCGGGACCGGCGCGTGTATGACGTGCCATATCGCGGATCGTCTTGCAGGTGCCGCATTCCTGATTTCGCTGTCCCCCGCTGCCATGAAGTCATCCCACCAACTCCTTGCGATCGCTTGCGGCCTGATGGCCGCGTCGCTGGCCCAGGCCCAGCGGCCGAAGTCGGCCAGCCAAGCGGTGCCTCCGGATCTCCGTCCGCCCGCCGGCATGTGCCGCGTGTGGGTGGACGGCGTGCCGCCGGGCCGGCAGCCGGCGCCCACCGACTGCGCGTCGGCGCTCCGGAACCGGCCGCCCAAGGGACGGGTGATCTTCGGGGACGACTTCGCGGCGCCTCGTTCCGCCGACCATTCGTCGGACGATCGGAGTGCCGGATCGCCGTTGAAGGGGCTCGCCCCGATGCCCCGGGGGCTGGACCAGAAGCCGGCCGACACCCGGCCGCTCGTGAAGAAGCCCGACGACGCCAACAAGAAGAAGGGCGAGGCCAGGAATCCGGACGGCAAGAAGCCCGATTCCACGCAGGCCCGGCCGCTTCCCGCGCTAGACCAGGGGTCGCCGGCTTCGATCCTGAAGCCGATTCTTTCGTAGGCGACGGGGTTCCGGCCGGGGGTGCACGAGTGCAGCTTCCGGCACCGTGACACGTTCGGTTCGCGACAGATCGCTCCCTCCCGACCACGAAGCATTCGTTCGCGGCGATCCGCCCACCGGACGGGTGATCGTCATCGCGCCCACGCGCGCCGCGTGCGAGACGATCGAGATCGCGGTGGGCCTGCACCTCGAGACCTTCCTGGAATCGCACCACGGCGAGCGGGTGCGCGAACTCGCGCGCTCGCGCCGCGGGTTCGGAATCGTGGCCGGCACCGGCACCGGCAAGACGCTGGCCATCCGCCCGATCGCCGAAGAGCTGCTCGGCACCACCGAACTGCGGGTGGGAGTGGTGAACCGCGAACGCGAGGCCACGCCCGAGACGCCGAGTTGGAACGTGGTGATCGTGACCACGGGGATCGCGCGCCGGTGGTTCGAGGACGGCGACATCCTGGGCAGCGACACCCTGATCGTGGACGAGATCCACCAGACGTCGGCCGAGCTGGAGTTGTGTCTGGCGCTCGGCAAGCGCGCCGGGTGCCGGTTCGTCTGGCTGTCGGCCACGGTGGATCCCGCGTTCTACGCGCGCTACCTGAACAGCGCCGACGTGCTCGAGGTGTACGCGTTCGATCCCGACCGCGCGGCCGACGTGCGCGTGCTCAACCGCAAGGCGCGTGATTTCCTGGACGATCGCCTGCTGCAGCAGTTCCAGAAGCAGCGGCGCGGGGTGGCCCTGTTCGTGCCCACGCGGCGCGGCGTGGAGGAGGCGGCGGGGCTGGTGCAGGAGCGGATGCCGCGCATGAACGTGGCGTTCTATCATGGCGGCGAGCCGATCCGCGTGATCCGCCCGTTCCTCGACGGGAGCGAGCGCAAGCCGTTCTTCCTGGCGATGACGGCGGCGGGCCAGAGCGCGCTCAACGTCCACGGGCTCGACACGGTGATCATCGACGACGTGCGGTTCGCGAATCTGATCGACCGCGGCCGCAACGTGCTCACGCAACTCCACCTGGGCGCCAACGAGATCCTCCAGATGGCGGGGCGCGTGCACGGGCGGGTGGCGGGCGGCCGCGTCTACATCCTCTCCGACCGCGAGATCGACTTCGCCACGCTGCGGCCCACCGAGCCGCAGTTCCAGCTGGCCGGCGATTCGGAGCGCGTGGCGATCACGTGCGCGGCGTTGGGCGTGCGGGCCGACGAACTCGATCTGCCGGTGCCCCTCGACCGGGTGGCCTACCGCGACGCGGTGGCGCTGCTGGAGCGGCGCGGCATCGTGGAGCAGGGGCGGCTGACCACGTACGGCCGCGCCGTCGAAGCGATGCCCGTGGAGCGGGTGTGGGCCGAGTTGGTGGTCAATGCCGGCGACGACATGCTGCCGTTCCTGGCCGTGATGAGTTCCGTGGAGTCGCTCCACCGCATGACGCGCGACGAGCGCGACCTCACGGGCCTGGTGGTGCCGGGCAGCGATCATCTCACGGCCTACAACGTGTACGCCGAGGCGTACACGCGGGCCGGGTACGTGGGCGAGGTGTACGGCCTGCCGCGGCACCTGTTCGACGAGCGGAGCAGCGAGACGTGGGCCGATCGCCGCGGCGTGCTGGTCAAGGCGATCGAGGACGCGGCGCTGGGCATGGCCAGCGTGTACCGCGCGGTGGGCGCGCCGCTGCCCGACCGGATGCCGCGCGCCGGCGACGAGATGCTGCGGCGGTTCCAGCAACTGCTGGCCCGCTACATGCCGTTCACGCTGGTGATCGACGAACGCACCGCCACCGGCGACGACGCGCGGGTGTCGAAGACCAGCGTGTGCGGCAGCTGGGGCGCGATCGCCGGCGAACTGCGCTACTTCGCCGACAAGTTCGGCGTGCCCCGCGCCGGCATCGAAGGCACGCAGATCCCCGCCGACCTGATCCGCGAACACGCCACGCGCCGGCCGCCCGAGCTGGCGTACGACGCGCGGCGCGGCCGGGGCACGCTGGTCATGGTGCGGCGCGTGGATTTCTTCGGCTTCGAACTCGAACGCGACGTCGAGGAGATCGACGAATTCCCGGCGGAGCTGGCGGCGCAGGCGCGGGCCCTGCTTGCCGACGCGCTGGCGCGCGGCGAATCGCGGCACCCCGCGGCGCGGCGCAACCAGCCCGCCGTGGAGCACGTGCGCGAGGCGTGGCGCCGCTCGGCGGGCCGCACGGCGCGGCTGGGCCAGGCCGAGCTGGCGGCATTCTATGCGCGGCTGCTCGACGGGGTGGGTTCGATGCGCGACTTCCACCGGGCGGCGCTGCGGTTCGACGCCGACGCGTTCGTCGCGCCGGAGGAACGCGCCCGGTTGGCGCAGCTGCCGTCGCGCGTGGAGATCCGGGGGCAGGCGGTGGAGATCCACTACGACGTGGAGGACGCGCCCGAGGGCCCGCGGGGCGTGGCCCGGCTCCGGTTGCCGGAGAAGCTGGCCCGCACGCTGGTGCTTGAGGAGCTGCCGGCGCTGGATCGTCCGCTGCGGTTCATCGTCACGCGCGGAAAGCGGGGGGCGGTGCGCGCGGCATCGCTGGATGAACTGCAGGCCTTGCTCGATCTGCCGTACAGTCCCGAGGAGCCGACGTCCGACCGGCGGAGCGAGCGCGGGCGGCGAAGCGGTGGCCGGCGCGACGAAGGGCGTTCGAGAGGCTCGGGCCCTCCGGGGGGCCGCGGCGGCAAGGGTGGCAGGGGCGGGCGCCGCGGGCGGTGACGCGCCGAGGGCGCGGCCGGCTCAGCCCCTGCCGCGGGCCCGGTGGCGCGCCGCCTTGGCGCGATTGCCGCACGTGGCCATGTCGCACCACCGGCGGCCGCCGTTCTTGGTGGCGTCGTAGAACACCCGGTGGCAGCGCGGGTTGGCGCAGCGGCGCACGCGCGGCAACTCGCCCAGGATGAGGGCATCGGCCGCCGACTCGACGAGCGGGATCATCAAACCGGCAAAGGCGTCGCCGCCCGGCACGAAGGCGCGCACGAACGCGCCGTCGGCGCGCATTTCGAGGCGCCGGGTGCCGGCGCTGCGCCCGAGGATGCGATTGATCTCGGCCACGGCGTTCAGGCGCGACTCGCGGTGGGTGCCGGCACTCTCGGCGAGGGCGCGGAGCGCGGCGCGCACCCGGCGCGCGTCGACCAGCGCGGCGCTGGCGCCGGCCGGCTGCTGCTGCGCGCGGCGCGTCATCCCGGCGGCGCGCTCGGCGTCGATCACCTGCGCCGCGTCGAGCCAGCGGACCATCGTCGCGAAGTCGAGCAGGGCGTCGGTGGCCGAGGCGTCGGCGTCGGAGTTCACGAAGTCGAGCCAGAGGCGTTCGCCCACGAATGCGAACGCGTCGCGGAGGGCCGGCGCGGCGGGAGCGGCCGATTGCTCGATCGTGGGTGGGGAAGACGGAGGGGACATGCCGCGACTAACATGACCGGACGGGCGGGGAGCGGCAAGCGACGGGACGTGGGGCGGGCAGCGGCGCGCGACCGCGGCTTGAAGCCCGCCGGCACCGGGCTGCAGATTGACGGCACCGGGAGCGGAATTCGCCGCGTCCTCGGGCTGCCGCCTCCGGATCTTCGTCGATGACCGATCGCCATCCACTCGCCGCCGTCCGTCGCGTGCTCGTGGGCTCCACCAATCCCGTGAAGATCGGCGCCGTGCGCGCCGTGCTCGCGCGCGTAGCGCCCGACGCCGAGGTGGATGGCGTTGCCGTGACGTCGTCGGTGCCCGATCAGCCGGTGGGCGACGAGGAGACGATTCGCGGCGCCCTGGCGCGGGCGCGCGGCGTGCTCACGCTGGGCGGGGCCGACCTCGGGGTGGGGATCGAAGGCGGCGTGGTGCACGAGGCGGGTGGCATGCGCACCTGCGCGTGGGCGGCCGTGGCGACGCCCGACGGGCGCACGGGGGTGGGCGGGTCGCTGGCGATGCCGCTGCCGCCGGCCGTGGCCGACGCGGTGCGCGGCGGGCTGGAGTTGGGCCATGCGATGGATCGGTTGACGGGAGCGCACGACACCAAGCGCGGCGCCGGCGCGGTGGGGATCCTCACCGCGGGCCTGGTGGACCGGCAGCAGGCGTACGAGGCGTTGGTGGCGTACGCGCTGGCGCCCTTTCTCACGCCCGAATACTGGTGACCGCGGCCGGCTCGCGCCGGCGCGGCGTCAGCTCTCGGTGATGGCCGGGTGCGAGCCGCTGGTGGGGAGACCGGCGTTGCGCGCATAGCGGCGGGCCAGGGCCTGGAGCCCGTCGTATGCCGCGTACTTGTAGGCGTCGGCGAGCGACGGATAGTTGAACACGCTCTGGATGAAGAAGTCGAGCGTGCCGCCGAAGCTCATGCAGGCCATGCCCACGTGGATGAGTTCGCACGCGCCCTCGCCGACGATCGAGATGCCGAGCACGCGCTGGTCGTCGAGGTGGAACAGCAGCTTCACGAATCCGTCCAGGTCGCCGATGATCTGGCCGCGCGGATTGAGCCGGAACGAGGCGCGTCCGATCTCGTAGGGCACCTCGCGCAGCTTGAGTGAATCCTCGCTCTCGCCCACCGTGGCGATCTCGGGAAGCGTCCACACGCCGTACGGCAGCAGCGAGGCCACGCGCTGCTTGTACTTGAGGTCGAACGCGTGGCAGACGGCGACGCGGGCCTGCTCCATGGACGTGGAGGCGAGGGCGGGGAACCCGATCACGTCGCCGGCCGCGTACAGTTGGGCGACCCCGGTATGGAAGTGATCGTCCACCTGGACGTAGCCGCGGGCGTTGGTCTTCACGCCGAGGGCCTCGAGTCCGAGCCCGTCGGTGTTGCCGTTGCGGCCGGCGCTGTACAGCACGCAGTCGGCGGAGAGCGTGGTGCCGTCGGTGAGGGTGACGTCCGCGTAGTCGCCCTGCATGGCCACCCGGGCCACGTCGCTGTCGAGGTGCACGGCGATGCCGAGTCGCGCCGTCATCTGTTGGCGCAGCGCCTCGCTGACCTCGGCGTCGAGATGGGCGAGCAGGCGGGCGCGGTTGTTGACGATCGTGACGCGCACGCCGAGGGCGGCGAACGTGCACGCGTATTCGCAGCCGATCACGCCGCCGCCGATGACGATCATGCGGGCGGGGATGCGCTCCAGGGTGAGCAGCGAGTCGCTGTCCACGACCACGGCGCCGTCCACCTCGAAGCCCTCGGGCCGCTGCGGGTGCGACCCGGTGGCGATGAGCACCACGTCGCCCGTGATCCGGCGCGTGGGTTCCCCGTACCGTTCGATGTCGATCGTCCGTCCGTCGGCCAATCGGGCGGCGCCCTGGATTGAGGTGATGTCGTGGCGCCTGAGATTGTCGTCGATGAGGCTCCATTCGGTCTCCACCACCGACCGCTCGCGCTGCATGAAATCGCCGATCGTGATGTCGTGCTTGACGCGGAGGTCCACGGCATAGAGGCCGCGCTGGCGCAGGCCGCTGAAGTAGAGCGCCGTCTCGCGCAGGGTCTTGGACGGAATGGTGCCGGTGTTCACCGCGGCCCCGCCGGGCTTGGGCGCGCGCTCGATGACGCACACGCGCTTGCCGAAATACGCCGCCTGGGCGGCGCCCTTTTCGCCGGCCGGGCCGGCGCCGATCACGACGAGGTCGTAGTGTTCGCTCATGCGGTACCGACTGAGGGGAGCCGCGGGGCGTCCCGGGGTCGGGAGAAGATAGGCCCCATCGCCACGGCGGCGCTAGATTTCCCTTCATGACGGCGCACCCGGAGTCGAGCTACTTCCGCAAGGGATTCGGTCTCAAGACCGAGGTCCAGGGCGACCTGGCCTCCGACTACGACGGACGGCTGGTGGACTACCTGCGCGCCCACGAGTACACGCTCACGGTGGGCGACGTCACGATCCGGCTGGCCCACGAGTTCGGCTTCTGCTACGGCGTGGAGCGGGCGGTGGAGTACGCGTACCAGACGCGGCGCAAGTTTCCCGACAAGCGGATCTTCCTCGTCGGCGAGATCATCCACAATCCGCACGTCAACGCCAAGCTGCGCGAGATGGGGATCGAGATCCTGCATCCGGGGCCGCGGGGGTTCGACTTCGCCGGCGTGGCGCCGGACGACGTGGTGATCATGCCGGCGTTCGGCGTCACGATCGCCGATTTCGAGGCGCTGCGCGCCATCGGCTGCGTGCTCGTGGACACCACGTGCGGCTCCGTGCTCAACGTGTGGAAGCGCGTGGAGAGCTACGCCCGCGACGGCTTCACGGCGGTCATCCACGGCAAGTACTACCACGAGGAAACGCGCGCCACCGCGTCGCAGGTGCGCAAGTACCCCGACGGCCAGTATCTGGTGGTGCGCCACATGGACGACGCCCGGCTGGTGTGCGGGTACATCGAGGGCACGGTGGACAGCGCGACGATCCTGGCGCACTTCAAGGAGTCGGTCTCGCCGGGGTTCGACCCGGCGCGGCACCTCCAGCGCATCGGGGTGGCCAACCAGACCACGATGCTCGCCCGCGAATCGCTGGCCATCGGCGAAGCCATCGGCGAGGCCATCGCGCACGCCCGCGGGCCCGAGGCGCGGGCCCGGGATTTCCGGACCTTCGACACGATCTGCAGCGCCACGCAGGAGCGGCAGGACGCGGTGCTCGATCTGCTGCAGCACCCGCTCGACGTGATGGTCGTGATCGGCGGATTCAACTCGAGCAACACGATCTCGCTCGCCGCCCTGTGCGCCGAGCGGGTGCCCACGTATCACATCGATACGGCCACGGGGATCGACCCCCAAGCGGGGACCATCCACTACCGGCCGGCGGGGATCCACAATCACGAGGCCGACCGGGCCGGCTGGCTTCCCGCCGGACCGGTGCGCATCGGCATCACGGCCGGCGCGAGCACTCCCAACAACAAGATCGGCGAGACGGTGGCGCGCATTCTGGAAACGCGCGGCCTCACCGCCGACGTCTGATTCCATCCCGGGCTCGAACCGCGGGCCCGAAGGTCGGCGTGTGAACTTCGAACAGTACATCGCCCTCGGCGATTCCTTCTCCACCGATCTCTATCCGGCGCTCGATGCCGGGGCCACGAGCGTGGCCGTGGCGCTCGAACGCACGCCGCGGGCCGGAACGCTCGCGCCGCTGGGCGCGGCGTCGCTGTTCCATCGGAACGACGACGCGCGCTGGCCCGAGTTTGCCGGCTTCGACCTCGTCACGCGGCATCCCGCCATCACGTTCCGCGATCTGGCCGAGGACGGCGCCACCATCGGCGACGTGTTCGGCGAGCAACTCGCGACGCTCGGCGAGAGCGATGCCCGCACGCTCGTCACGCTCACCATCGGCGGCATCGAGGTGACCAGCCTGCTCGTGCGCCGTCCCGCGCCGGTCATCGTCCGCCAGGCGGCCGTGGACATCGGCGAGGCGTTGGAATTCCTGATCGACGCGATCCGCCGCGCCCGCCCCAACGGCACGCTGATCGTGGCCACGGTGTGCGATCCCTCCGACGGGAGCGCGCTGCTGCCCGGCGTGGACGAGGAGACGAAACCGGTGCCGCTGGATGCGCTGGACCGGGTCAATGACCGCATTCGACGGATCGCCGGGGGCACGCCGGCGGTGAAGCTGGCCGACCTGCACGCGCACTTTCTCGGGCACGGCGTGCGCGGCGCCGAGGCGGACCGCTGGTACTGGCGGCGTTCGCCCCTCGATCCCAACGCGGCGGGCGCCAGCGAAGTGCGCCGCGTCTGGCTGAACGCGGTCAACGCGGGCGACGCATGAGCAACGATTCGCTCTCGCAGTTCCGCGCCTTCCGCGACCGCGAGCACCGGGTGGCCATGGCCACCCTGGTGTCGGCCACGGGCTCCACGTCGAGCATCGTGGGCGCCAAGACGTTCGTGGGCGAGGCCGGCGAGATCGTGGGCGCGGTGACGATCGGCGGGTGCCTGGATGCGCGCGCCGCCGAAGCGAGTGACCGCGTGCTGCGTACGGGAAGCGCCGAGTTGGTGGACATCGCGCTCGCCGACGAGGACGCCTGGGATCTGGGGCT
>DATLTC010000023.1 GCA_035533755.1 Gemmatimonadaceae bacterium | reverse complement strand
ATGCCGTACAAGGGCCGCATCTACTTTGCCAGCGATCGCGACGGCGTGATGAACCTCTGGTCGATGGACGAGAACGGCCACGACCTCAAGCAGCTCACGCACCAGCCCTACTTCGACGTGAAGACGCCGAGCCTGAGCGACGGGAAGATCGTGTACCAGTGCGGCGCCGATCTGCGCGTGTACGACATCGCCACGGGAAAGGACGCGGTGATCCCGATCCATCTCGTGAGCGACTTCGACCAGACGCGCGAGAAGTGGGACACCGACCCCATGGCCCTGCTCACCTCGGCGCACCTCTCGCCCACGGGGGATCGCGTGGTGCTGACCTCGCGCGGGCAGGTGTTCACCGCGCCGGCCGGCGACGCGGGCGGGCGGCTGGCCACCATGACGCACGACCAGGGGGTGCGATACCGGTTGGCGCGCTACATGCCGGACGGCAAGTCGCTGCTCACGCTCTCCGACAAGAGCGGCGAGGTGGAGTTCTGGCGCGTGCCTACCGACGGCTCGGCGCCCCGGCAGCTCACCACGGGCGCGCAGGTGCTGCGATGGGACGGCATTCCGAGTCCCGACGGCCGCTGGCTCATGCACACCGACAAGAACTACCAGCTCTGGCTGCTGAACTTCGCAACCGGCAAGGAGACACTGTTGGGCGTGAACCGCGACGGCGACTTCGGCGACGTGCAGTGGGCGCCCGACAGCAAGTGGGTGGCCTATACGGCGCCGGCGTCCAACCAGTTCAACCGCGTGTACGTGTACGGCATCGACAGCGGCAAGAGCACGGCGCTCACGTCCGATCGCTACGACAGCAGCAGCCCGGCGTGGAGCCCGGACGGCAAGTGGCTGTACTTCCTCTCCGAGCGCCACTTGCAGACCACCGTCGGATCGCCGTGGGGCTCGCGGCAGCCGGAACCGTACTTTCCCGATCAGACGGAACTGTTCGCGCTGGCGCTCACCGCAGGCGAGCGGTCCCCGTTCCAGCCCGATAACGAACTGACCAATCCGACGCGCGGGCTGGCGGCCGACAGCGGCGCGGCTCGGGGCGACAGCACGCGCGCCGGCCGCACGAACAACCGCGCGCCGGTGCACGTGACGATCGACCTGGACGGCATCGAACAGCGGTTGGTCCAACTGCCGGTGCCGGCGGGCGACTACAGCGACCTCTCCACCGACGGCAAGCGCCTGTACTTCCTGGCGCGCGCAGCGGGCGGCGGGCGCGGTGGCGCGGCCGCCGGCGCGCAACTCATGAGCTTCCCGATCGGCAACCGGCCGGCGCGTCCGGAGCCGTTCGCCGTGGGCGTGCGGCAGTACGAACTCTCGATGGACGGCCGGAGGATCATGGTGCGCCGCGGCAACGCGTTCTACGTGTTCGACGCCGGCGCCAAGGCCCCGGCCGACAGCGCCAAGGACCGCGTGGACCTGAGCCACTGGACCATCCACGTGGATCCGCGCGAGGAATGGCGGCAGGAATTCGTGGACGCGTGGCGGCTGGAGCGCGACTACTTCTACGACCGGCACATGAACGGCGTGGACTGGCCGGCCATCCGCGCCCGCTACGCGCCGCTGGTGGACCGCGTGACCGACCGCGCGGAGTTGAGCGATCTGATCTCTCAGGCGGTGAGCGAACTCTCGGCGCTCCACACCTTCGTGCGCGGGGGCGACCTGCGCGTGAGCGACGACTCCATCCACCCCGCATCGCTGGGCGCCGTGCTGGCGCGCGACGAGACGGCCGGCGGGTACCGCGTCCAGCATATCTATAGAAACGACCCCGACTCGCCCAACGAGCTCTCGCCGCTGGCCCGCTACGGCGTGAACGTGCGCGAGGGCGACGTGATCACGGCGGTGAACCATGTGCCGGCCCTCTCGGCGCCGGACATCGGCGCGCTCCTGCGGAATGAAGCCAGCCGCCAGGTGCTGCTCACCCTCAAGCCGGGCGGCAACGGCGCCGAGCGCGAGGTGGTGGTCGATCCGATCACCGAAGCGCAGGAATCGAACCTGCGCTATTCGGAATGGGAGTACACGCGCCGGCTGGCGGTGGATTCGCTCGGCCACGGCGCCATTGGCTATCTGCACCTGCGGGCCATGGGCGGAACCGACATGGACCAGTGGGAGCGCGACTTCTACCCCGTGTTCAACCGCCAGGGGTTGATCATCGACGACCGCCACAACCGCGGCGGCAACATCGACAGCTGGATTCTGGAAAAGCTGATCCGCAAGGCGTGGTTCTACTTCCAGCGTCGCGTAGGCGACCCCACGTGGAACATGCAGTACGCCTTTCGCGGGCACATCGTGGTGCTCACCGATGCGTTCACGGCGTCGGACGGCGAGGCGTTTGCCGAGGGGTTCCGCCAGTTGGGGCTGGGCAAGGTGATCGGCACGCGGACGTGGGGCGGCGAGATCTGGCTCAGCCAGCAGAACGTGATGGTGGACCGGGGCATCGCCAGCGCCGCCGAGATGGGCACGTACCTGCCGGATCGCACGTGGATGATCGAGGGGCACGGCGTGGATCCGGACGTCGTGGTGGACAATCTGCCCCATGCCACGTTCCAGGGGAGCGACGCGCAGCTGGATGCGGCGGTCAAGGAACTGCAGGCCGAGATCAAGGCCGATCCGCGGCCGGTGCCGCCGCCGCCGCCGTACCCCGACAAGAGCTTCAAACCGGGCAGGGGCGGGGCAAACTGACCGTTTGACGGGTCGCCGGGGGCTCGGTCAGGGATTCCCTGACCGAGCTGTAGTGGCGTCGCTCGCCGACTTCCAGCATTTCCCGACACCGTCGTGAGGCTGTGTTTGGCATCGTGCGCCCGTGCGGTGCGGCGCATCCGGCCGCTCGCCAGCCAACCAGACGGGAGATGGGTCAGATGCACCCAGTGAAAGGTCACGGACGCGCGGGAATCGGGGACTTCGACTTCGCCAAATCCCCCTTCGTCGTGATCTGGGAAACGACACGGGCCTGTGACCTCGCGTGCCGCCACTGCCGAGCAGAGGCGGTGCCATACCGGCGCCCCGATGAATTGAGCACCGACGAAGCCAAGGCGATGCTGCGCAAGGTGCGCGAGTTCGGTCCCGTGGTGTTCGTCCTGAGCGGAGGCGATTGCCTCAAGCGCCCCGACGTCTTCGAACTCGTCCGCTACGGGTTCGATCTCGGGCTGCGCATGGCCGTCACGCCGGCCACCACGCCGCTGGCCACCCCCGAGGCCATCCAGAACTTCAAGGAAGCGGGGATCTCCCGCCTGGCGGTGAGCCTCGACGGATCAACCCCATTGATCCATGACGCCTTCCGGCGTGTCGACGGCTCCTTCGACTGGGGCATCCGCATCCTTGAAGAGTGCCGGCGCATCGGGCTCTCCACGCAGGTGAACACGGTCATCGCGCGCCACAACATCGACGACTTCGACAATCTGGCCGCTCTCATGGAACGGCTGGGCATCGTCTTCTGGGAAGTGTTCTTCCTCGTGCCCACGGGCCGGGCCAAGCCAGGCGACGTGGCGAGCGCGGAGGAGTACGAGAAGATCTTCCACAAGATGTACGATCTGTCCAAGACGGCGCCGTTCGACATCAAGGCGACCGCGGCCCCGCAGTATTCGCGCGTCATCATGGAGCGCCAGGTGGCCGAGCGCCGCGCCGGCTCGCGCGACGCGGCGCCGGACACGATGACCGGCGGCGTGATGTTCTCGCTGTCCGACGGCATCGGCCGCGCCCGCAGCGTGAACGACGGCGACGGGTTCATGTTCATCAGCCATACCGGCGAGATCATGCCGTCGGGATTCCTGCCCATCGTGGCCGGCAACGTGCGGAACGACGACCTGCTCACGGTGTATCGCGAGTCGCCCATCTTCGCGCAGCTGCGCGATCGCACGCAGATCAAGGGCAAGTGCGGCGTCTGCGAGTACCTCAAGGTCTGCGGCGGCAGCCGGGCGCGCGCCTACGGCATGACGGGTGATTTCATGGAATCGGAACCCTTCTGCACCCACATCCCGAACCGCTACGCCGCCATGGTGGAACGGGGCGAGGCGGAGCCGGTGGCGACCTACTTCGAGTCGCGCTACCGGCGGAGTCTCCCGGTGGCGCAGATCGAGGCCTTCGTGGCCGGGAGCGGGGCATGAGCGCCACCGCGGTGTCCGAGAGCGACGTCATCGGCGAGACGACGGTGGCGGAGTTCGGGCCTCCGGCCGGGGGCGAGCGCTCGGCCGAGCACCCGAGGGCCAATCCGCGGGCGCACGCTCCCGACGGCGGGCTGATCTGCGTGGGGGTCTCGTACCGCACCGCCTCGCTGTCGTTGCGCGAGCGGTTGGCCGTGTCGCCCGACGCGGTGGCGGCCGCCCTCGCGCGCTTTGGCTGCGGCCGCGACGAGCGTCCGTCGGCGATCAGCGAGTTGGTGGTGCTCTCCACGTGCAACCGGATCGAACTCTACGCCGCCGGCGGCAACGGCGCCGACCAGGCGCTGGTGGAACTCATCGAAGAGAGCACTTCCGTGCCCGGCGCCGAACTCATGCCCGCGCTCTACACGCTCACCGGCGACGCGGCCGTGCGGCATCTGTGCCGCACCGCGGCCGGTCTCGAGTCGATGGTGATCGGCGAGCCGCAGATTCTGGGGCAGGTGTCCGAAGCGTTCGCCGCGGCCGCCGCGCAGGGCGCCGCCGGCCACATGATGTCCACGCTGTTCCGCGGGGCCATCCGCGCCGGCCGCCGCGCCCGCTCCGAGACCGCCATCAATCGCAACCCCACCACCGTGAGCTCGGTGGCCGTGAAGCTGGCCAGCACGGCGCTCAAGGACCTGGGCTCGGCGTCGGTGGTGGTGGTGGGCGCCGGGGAGATGGCGGAGCTGGCCGTGTCGGCGCTACACTACCGGGGAGTGAACGACATCTGCGTAGTGAGCCGCACGCGGGAGCACGCCGACCGCCTGAGCGCCCGGGTGGGCGGACGCCCCATGGCTCTGGAACGGTTGCAGGACGCGCTCGAGGATGCCGACGTCGTGATCACGTCCACGTCGGCGCCGCACCACGTGATCACGCGGGACATGGTGAGCACCGCCATGTCCTGCCGTCCCGATCGCCCGCTGCTGATCATCGACATCGCGGTGCCGCGCGACGTGGATCCGGCGGTGGCCACGGTGCCGAACGTGTCGTACAGCGACCTCGACGTGCTCGAGCAGCGCATCAACGACGGACTGCACGAGCGCGAAGCGGAGATTCCGCGCGTCGAGGCCGTGGTCGAGGAGGAGACCGGCGAGTGCATCGCCGCCCTGCGGCAGCTCGACGTGCAGCCGCTGATCGCCGACCTGCGCGGCCACACCGACCAGGTGCGGCAGGCCACGCTCGACCAGGCGCGCCGCCACTTCGCGCACCTGAGCGACGCGGATCGCGCGCACATCGAGGCGTTCTCGGAATCGCTGGTCAACCGGTTGTTCCATCAGCCCATGCAGCGGCTGCGCCAGGAGGCGCGCAACGGACAGGTGGCGGGATACGCGATGGCGCTCCGCCACCTCTTCGGACTGCGCCAATGACCGCACGCGTCGCCATCATCGGTGGCGGCATCAGTGGACTGGCGGCGCTGGAGCACCTCACGCGGGTTGCCCCGTCGGTGCAGGTCACGCTCCTGGAATCCTCGGCGCGACTGGGCGGACACATCCGCAGCGAGCGTTCGGGCGACTTCCTCATGGAAGCGGGACCCGACGTGATCCTGGCCGCCAAGCCGGCCGCCGTGGAATTGGCCCGCCGCGTGGGGCTGGGCGACCGGCTGCACGGCACCAATCCGCAGGTCAAAGGATCGTACATCCTGAGCGGCACCACGTTGCGGCGGATGCCCGACGGGCTCACCGGACTGGTGCCGTCGCGGTTCGCGCCGTTCGCCACCACGCCGCTCGTGTCGCCGCTGGGCAAGCTGCGCGTGGGCATGGAGTATTTCATCCCGGCGCGGCGCCACGCGCCCGACGAGTCGATCGAGAGCTTCGTGACGCGCCGCCTGGGCCGCGAGATGTACGAGCGGCTGGTCGAGCCCCTGCTCAGCGGGATCTCGGCCGGCGACGGTGCGAAGCTGAGCATGGAGGCGATGTTTCCGCAGTTGCGGGCGTACGAGCGGGAGCATGGCGGGCTGGTGCGCGGCATGCTGGCGGCCAAGAAGAAGCAGCGCGGCAGCGCGGGAGCGGGCGCCGCCGGCGCGCCGAGCGCGTTCGGCTTCCTGTCGCTGCCCGGCGGGCTCGGTGAGCTCGTGGCCGGCATCGAGCGCGAAGTGCGGCGGCGCGAGCCGACGGGCACGCGCGTGGTCATTCGCACCGGGGCCCGCGTGGAGCGGGTGGAGCGGGCAGCGGCGGGCGGCGACGCGCCGGAGTACGTGATCACGCTCGCCAACGGCGAGCGGCTCACCGTGGACGCCGTGATCCTGGCCACGCCGGCATATCTCTCGGCGGCGCTGGTGCGCCCCGTGGACGAGGAGCTGTCGGCCGCGCTCCGCGGCATCGAGTACGCCTCCACCGTCACGATCTCGGTGGCGTACCCCGCGCGTGACGTGCCACGGGCGCTGGACGCCACCGGCTACGTGGTGCCCCGGATCCTGCAGCGGCCGGTGCTCGCCTGCACCTGGGTGTCGAGTAAATTTGAGGGGCGGTCGCCGGCCGGGCACGCGCTGTTCCGTCTGTTCCTGGGCGGGGCGGGCCGCGGGTCGTTCGTGGAGAGTTCCGAGGACGAACTGTCTGGCATCGTGCGCCGTGAGATGCGCGAGGTCATGGGGATCACCGCCGAGCCGGAACTGGTGCAGGTGAATCGCTTCGACCGCGCGATGCCGCAGTACCATGTGGGGCATCTCGAACGCGTGGCGCGGATCCAGGCGCAGGCGGCCCGGAGCCCCGGGCTCGCGGTGGCCGGGGCCGCCTTCGGCGGGGTGGGCATTCCCGACTGCGTGCGATCGGGCGAGCGCACCGCGGCGGCCGTGGTCGAGGTGTTGGCGGCGCGCTTTCCATCCGAATTCCGGAGTACGACGTGACGATCGAGTCCACGCTGTTCATGCGCGCCGCCCGCCATCAGCCGGTGGAGCGCACGCCGGTCTGGTTCATGCGCCAGGCGGGGCGCGTGCTGCCCGAGTA
>DATLTC010000022.1 GCA_035533755.1 Gemmatimonadaceae bacterium | reverse complement strand
ACCTCGGCGTCGCGCACGCTGCCGCCGGGCTGGATGATGGCCGCCACGCCCGCCTCGGCGGCCTGGTCCACGCCGTCGCGGAAGGGGAAGAACGCATCCGACCCCATCACCGAGCCCTTGGTGTCGTGGCCCGTGGTGCGCGCCTTGTGCGCCGCGATGAACGACGCGTCCACCCGCGACATCTGGCCGGCGCCGATGCCGATCGTCGCGCCGTCGCGGGTGAGCACGATCGCGTTGCTCTTCACGCTCGCCACGGCCCGCCACGCGAACAGCAGGTCCTTGAGCTCGTCGGCGGTGGGCTGCCGCTTGGTGGGCACCGTCCACCCCGCGTCGTCGATCACGCCCGGGGCGCGCTCCTGCACCAGCACGCCGCCGCGCACGCGCTTGTAGTCGAAGCTGTGCGGCGGCCACATCGCCGTGCCCTCGAGCACGCGGAGGTTCTTCTTGCGCCCCAACACCTCCACCGCGGCGTCGGAGAACGACGGCGCCACGATGCACTCCACGAACAGACTGGCCACGACGTTCGCCGTGTCTTCGTCCACCGGCACGTTGAACGCGATCACCGATCCGAATGCCGACACCGGATCGCAGGCCAGCGCCTTCTCGTACGCCTGGCGCGCGGTGGCGCCAAGGGCCAGCCCGCACGGCGTGGTGTGCTTGATGATCGCGCACGCCGTGGTGCCGGCGAACGGTTCGATGGCCAGGAGCGCGCCCTCGAGGTCGATGAGGTTGTTGAACGAGAGCTCCTTGCCGCCCTTCTGCACCAGCGCCGAGAGGCCGGCGCCCGGCCGTTCCACGTAGAACGCCGCCGCCTGGCCGGGGTTCTCGCCGTAGCGCAGCGACTGCGCCAGTTCGAAGCTCATCGTCACCGTGGCCGGGAACAGTTCCTCGCGCTCGTGCGCGAACCAGGCGGCGATCGCCGCGTCGTACGACGCCGTGTGCGCGTACACCTTGCCGGCCAGCAACCGCCGCAGATCGAGGTCGTCGTCGCCGGATTGGATCGCCGCCAGCACGCGTCCGTAGTCGGCCGGGTCCACCACCACGTACACCGACGCGAAGTTCTTGGCCGCCGAGCGCAGCATGCTGGGGCCGCCGATGTCGATGTTCTCGATCACCTCTTCCGGCGCGACGCCGCGCCGGGCGGCCGTCTCCCGGAACGGATACAGGTTCACCACCACGAGATCGATCGGCGCGATGTGATGTTCGGCCAGCGCCGCCATGTGCTCGGGCAGGTCGCGCCGCGCCAGCAATCCGCCGTGCACCACCGGGTGCAGCGTCTTCACGCGGCCGTCGAGCATCTCCGGGAAGCCGGTGACCTCGCTGACGTCGCGCACGGCGAGGCCGGCCTCGCGCAGCGTGCGTGCGGTGCCGCCGGTGGAGACCAGCTCCCAGCCGAGGGCGACGAGCCCCGTGGCGAATTCCACGAGGCCGGATTTATTCGATACGGAGAGCAGAGCGCGCATGGGGTGTGGAATTGAAGTTGGGTCGTAATTGTGAGAGTAGGGCGGTAGGACGGTAGGGGAGTAGTTGGTAAACGGCGTTCTGCAGTCATCCGTCCTACCCCCCTACGCTCCTACCGTCCTACCGCCAAAGCCGCCACCAGCCGCGCCAGCGAGCGCACGTCCCGCAGGTCGATCACCTCGGCGGGCGAATGACTATCGCGCAGCGGCCACCCGATGGGCACGTCCACCACGCCGTAGCGCGTGAACGCGGAGCCGTCGTTGCCGCCGTTGGTGGTGCCGTTCTGCAGCGGGATGCCGTGCGCGGCGGCGATGCGAAACAGCCGCGCCATCTCGTCGGGCGGGGTCACGCTCGAGTTGTCCATCATCCGGGCCACGGGGCCCATGCCGATCGGAGTGTCGGCGAATCGCTTGTCCTCGAGCGGCGAGTCGGACGACACGAACGTATCGATGGCCAGCACGCGCCGCACCGACGTGCGGAACTCGGCGGCCAACGCTTCGGCGCCGTTGAGCCCGATCTCCTCGCGCGTGGAGAAGGCGAAGATCACCTTGTGGTCGAGCTTGGCCGGATCGATCATGTCCATGGCGAGCAGCAGCGAGGTGTCTCCCGCGCGATCGTCGATGGCGCGGGCCGTGAATCGCAGCGCGCCGAGTCGCGTGGCGCACTTGTACGCGGTGACGGTCATTCCCGGCGCCACGCCGAGCGCGGCCGGATCGGGGCCGAACCAGGCATACACGGTGCGCGAGTTGCGGGCGAGCACGTCGTCGGGCGGCACGAACACGCCCTTGAGCGCCGTGGCGCTGGTGGCCGCGCAGTCGCGCACACCGGTGGAGCCCTGCACGTCGGTGTCGCGGTGCAGCAGCGCCGGCTGGCCGGCCCACAGCGACGTGTAGAATCCGCCGCGCATGCGCAGTTCCACCAGTCCGTCGGGGTTCACCTTGGCCACGTCGAAGCCCACCTCATCCATATGCGCGACGATGACCACCGTGTCGCGATCGGGGCCGACGGCCACGTACATGTTCCCGGCCGAATCGACCACGGCGCGCGACTTAGCCCACGCCGGCAGCGCGTCGCGGATCAGATCGCGCACCGGGCCCTCGTGCCCCGAGACCGCGTAGCGGTCGGTCAGGCGGGCGAGCAGGTCGGCGTCGCGCGACAGGCTGTCATGGCGCTCGGCCGCGATCGGAAGCGTGGCCACGGGCATCGCCGGCTTGGCGGTGGTCCGCACGTCCGCGGCCGATGCCACCCGCTCGAACAGCGCGCGCAGGTCGGAGCTGCTCACGCTCTCGACCAGCGTGTTGGGATACCGCGACCGGACGGCCAGCGCGTACGCGGCGCCCACGTGCATGCCGGCCAGCGAGGCCAGCCGCATCGGTTCCACGCCCACGGCGGCGGTGGTGTCGGCGGCCCGCACGCGCGACGCCGTCACGACGATCACCGAGTCGGCGTTGTGCGTGCGCGACAGCACGCCGGTGAGCCCCGACCAGTTGAAGCTGCTCTGCACCGCGATGACGAAGATGTCGGTGCCCGTGGCCGGCGTGCCCTGCGACGCGGCCTCGACGGCGGCGCACCCGGCGCGCGACGCGGCGTCGGGACCGGTGACGTAGTTGGCCACCTGCCACGGCGGGAGATCGCGGAACACGGGGTCGAGCAGCCGGATGCCCATGCGCGACGCCTCGGCGGCGTTGCGCGCGCCGACGTCGATCCACAGGTCGTCCACCGTGGGGACGCCGTTGGTGGCCGGCTGTCCCCGCCACAGATGCGTGCTGCGGACCAGGAATACGCCGGGCACGAACTTCACCGAGTCGGGCGTGGCGGGATTGCCCGTCTCGACGAGGATGCGCTGGCCCAGGTGAAAGTCGTCCCACAGGGGGCGGCGGGCGCCGTTGCCGTCCATCTGCACGCGCAGGTAGCCGTCGTCGGTGATCTGGCTGATCATGTAGGCGGGCGCGTCGAGTCCGCACGCGACCACGCGCACCGGCGCGCCCGACCCGCGCGTCTTGACGAGGTCGCCCAGGGCATCGCGCGTCCAGCCGCGGTCGGCGGCCTGGATGCGATCGGTGGCGAACCGCTCGCGTCCCGGAGCGGTGGGCAATCCGATCCAGCGCTGCACCACGTGGATGAGCGGCGAACCGGGCGCTGGGGATTGCGCGCCGGCGGCGGGAGCCAGCGCGAGGGATGCGAACCACAGGCCGGTGCGTGCGAGTCTAGAGGTCCAACGCATGCTCGATGTCCTCGGCGAGATGCCGATCGTCGCGATCGGCGAGTGGAAATTGTTCGGCGTTCCCCGTGCGCGGGGGCTGGCCCTGGCGCACGCGGCCGGCGGCGAGCGCCTGCACCACGCGCGGATAGAGCGCATGCTCCACGCGGAGTACCCGCGCCGCCAATGAATCCGCGGTGTCGTCCCGGTGAACGGGCACCGGCCACTGCGCGATGATCGCGCCCTGGTCGAACGCCTCGTCCACGAAGTGCACCGTGGCGCCGCTGGCCGCCGCTCCGGCGTCGATCACGGCCTGGTGCACCCGGTGACCGTACATGCCCGGTCCGCCGAATGCGGGCAACAGCGCGGGATGCACGTTCACGATGCGTCCCGCGTACGCGCGCACCACGTCCGCCGGAACGAGCCGAAGGTATCCCGCCAGGACCACGTAGTCCACCCGCGCCTCGCGCAACAGCGCGGCGAGCGGCGCGCCGTCGGGGTGCGCGTTGGTCCGGATCACGCCGGTGGCGATGCCGCGGGCCCGCGCGCGCTCGAGGGCGCGGGCCGACGGGCGATCGGAGGCCACCAGCACCACCTGGCCGGCGCTCCGCGCGCCCAGCCGGTCGCAGTGGTCGAGGATCGCCTGGAGGTTCGAGCCGCCGCCCGACGCGAGCACGGCGAGCCGCGCGGTCACGGGGCCCGCCCCAGAAACCGCGTCACCGCGTCGCCGAGCGTGTTGGCGACGGCGGCGTGGTCGCGCGCATTGGCGAGATCGTCGGCCGGCGTCTCGTCGTTGGGAACGAGGATCGCCAGCCCGCCCAGCGTGAGGCCGGGCTGCACGTCGCGATAGCGGTCGCCCACGAACACCGATCGCACGACGTCGAGCCCGTGGTCCAGCGCCGCCTCTTCGAACAGCAGCGTGCCGGGCTTGCGGCAGGCGCATTCGCCGGAGAACTCGGGGTGGTGGGGGCAGACATACGCATCGTCCAGGTGCGCGCCCTCCTCGGCCAGCAACTCGCGCAGGCGGGCGTTCACGCGCTCGTAATCGGCCATCGTGAAGAATCCGCGCGCGATCCCCGACTGATTGGTCACCAGGATCACCGGCACGCCGGCGTCGTTGAGCCGCTGCACGGCCCGGGCCGCGCCGGGGAGCAGCAGCACGTCTTCGGGGCGGTCGGTGAAGTGGAAGTCGTGCATGAGCGTGCCGTCGCGATCCAGGAACGCCGCCGGTAGGCCGCTCATGCGTCGAGGGCCCGCGAGAGGGCGCCGACGAGCGCGTGGTCGTCGCGCGGCGGGATGGCGCGGAGGTCGAGGATCATGCGCCCGCCCGAGATGCGACCGACCACGGCGGGCTCGCCCGTGCGCAACCGCGCGTCGAGCGCCCCGGCGTCGCCGCCGATGGAGAGCGCCACGGAGCGAATGCGCGCCGTGGGGAAGGCGCCGCCGCCCACCGTGGCCTCGGTGGCCACGACGGTGACATCGGGCATCGGGCGCAGCCGCTTGCGGATGGCGTGGGCGCGTTCCTGCAACTCCTCGACCACGGTGCCCAGCATGCGCAGCGTCGGGATCTCGGCCAGCGCCTGCCGCGGCTCGCGGTACAGCGCCAGCGTGGCTTCGAGGGCGGCGATGGTGAGCTTGTCCACGCGCACGGCACGGGTGATCGGGTTGGCGCGCACGCGTTCGATGGCGGCGGCCGATCCCACGAGCAGGCCGGCCTGCGGGCCGCCCAGGAGTTTGTCGCCGCTCATCGCCACCAGCGTGGCGCCGGCGCGGACGATGTCGGCCACCGTGGGCTCGCCGGTGAGCCCGATGGCGTCGAGCGGGATCATCAGCCCGCTGCCCAGGTCGTGCAGCACCGGGAGCCCGCGCGGCGCGGCGAGCTTCACCAGGTCGGCCACACCGACGTCGGCCACGAATCCGTCGATGGCGAAGTTGCTGCGGTGCACCTTCACGATCGCGCCCGTGTCGGGGCCGATGGCGCGCTCGTAGTCGGCCAGGTGCGTGCGGTTGGTGGTGCCCACCTCGACCAGGCGGGCGCCGCTCTTGGCCATGATCTCGGGCACGCGGAAGCTGCCGCCGATCTCCACCAACTCGCCGCGCGAGACGATGACGTCGCGGCCGTCGGCCAGCGTGTTGAGGGCGAGCATGACCGCCGCGGCGCCGTTGTTCACGACCACGGCGTCCTCGGCGCCGGTGAGTTCGCGCAGCAGGCCCACGCAGTGCGTGTAGCGCGAACCGCGGGTGCCGGCGGCCAGGTCATATTCGAGATTGCTGAACCCCGACGCCACGGCCCGGATGGCGCGCACGGCCGGTTCGGCCAGTGGGGCGCGACCGAGGTTGGTGTGCAGCACCACGCCCGTGGCGTTGAGCACCGGGCGCAGCGACGGGCGCTGCGCCCGCGCCACGGCGCTCGAGATGCGGGCCGCCCACTCGGCATCGGCCGCCGGTGTGGGCGCGCCCTGGCGTACGTCGTCGAGCACCCGCCGCACCGCGTCCACCACCAATCCGCGCGGCGCGATCTGCTGGAGTTCCCGCACCTCGGCGAGTTCGAGCAGGGCGCTCACGCTGGGGATGGCACGGCGCGGATCGGTCACGGCGCTCCGCTCCCGCCCCCGCGTCCGCCTCCGGCGCGCTTGGGCGGCGGGCGCTTGAGCGCCGCGGAGTCGGGTCTGGCGGAGCCCTTGGTGGAATCGGGATTCACCGGCGCTTCGGGCGGCTTGGGCGTGGCGAACACGCGGGACGACGTGGCCTTGTAGCCGAGCAGGTTCACGAGGTCCGTGGCCGTGACGCGGTACTGCTTGAGCGGTAGGAGGTGCGAGCCGAGGGCGAGCCGGATGATCACCACCGAAGGCGGCGCCGGCTGCGACGGCTTGGGCGGCTCCGGCTCGGTCTTCACCGGCGGCGCGGGCAGCGGGGCGGGCTTGGCGCGTTTGGTCGTGTCGCGGATGGCGGCCAGGGAATCGGCCACGCGGGCGGAATCGGCGTGCTCCTTGGCGACTTCGGCCTGATACTGCTGCAGCGACTTGGCCCAGAGCATCGACAGGTGCACGGAGTCGGCCGTGCGCACGCTGAACCGGCTGGTGTCGATCGGCGCGGTGGGGCTGAGCGGCTTGTCGAACGTCACGCGGAGCGTGACGCTGTCGTCGGCCGCGATCGTGGCGATGCGCGGGCCAAGGGTGTCGCGCCGGGCGGCGAGCATCTCGAGATACGGCTGCGTCTTGTCGATCTTCACCTGGACGCTGTCCCAGAGTTCGCCCGGGTCCTGGTCGAGATTCTTGTTCTTATCGATGAAGGCGATCACGGTGTACGTGCCGGCGCCGAACGGGCCGAGGTGGAACTGTCCCGTGGAATCGGCGAGCCCGAAGTACACCACGCTGTCGGGGCGCTGGATGGCTTCGACGACGGCGTTCGGGGCGACCTTCTGCGCCACCCAATCGAACACGCGGCCGAGGACGCCGTAGGGCGGAATCGTGGGTCCGGTGCTGAACGTCACCGAGACCGAGTTCTTCATCACGTTGTTGCTGAGATCGGACAGGCCGGGCAGGAGCGTGACCGTGTACGCGGTGTTGGGCAGCCACTTGCCCTTGGGCCGCACGTCGATGTGATCGCGGTGCCAGTAGATGCGGGGGGCGCCGTCGCGCGGCGAGATCAGGAACAGCCCATTGAGATCGCGCGTGGGGCCCGACTGATCGTTCACGACGTCGTCGAACTTGAAGTCCACGGCGTCGCGATGGAAGTTCACCGACTGCGTGTCGGGCGTGATGCCCACCACCACGGGCGGGGTGTGATCCTCGGGACCGCCGGGGATGGCGGCCATCGAGGCGCAGCCGGCGAGCACCAGGAGCGCGATCAGCCGCCGCACAGCGTGCGCACCTTGTCGCGGAGTTGATCGCGGCGGAGGGTCCAGTCGCGCAGTTTGTCGCGCTCGCTCTGGACCACGGCGGCCGGCGCCTTGGCGGTGAACTTCTCGTTGTTCAGGCGTCCCTCGAGGGCGCCGATCTGCTGTTCCAGCCCGCCCAGATCCGCCCGGAGTCTGGCGCACTCCTTCTCGACGTCGATCAGGCCGGCCAGCGGCACCACCAACTCCGAGCCGTCGGGGAGGATGGCGTGCGCCGCGGCGCCCTCGGGGGCCACGCCCACCGTCACCGCGGCGCGGGCCAGGCGCCCGATCACCGGCGCTTCGGCGGCGAATACGGCGCGCGCGTCCACGCCGTCGCGGCCGCCGGCCCGCGGCACGGCCACCACGTCCACCGGCTTGCCCGGCGGCACGGCGTATTCGGCGCGCACCTGGCGCAGCGCCATCACGGCGTCGCGCACCAACTCGAATTCCCGCGCCCCGTCCCCGGGCAGCGCCGTGGCCTGTGGCCACGCCGCCTGCATGAGGAGCGCGTGCGGGCGGCGGGACGGCAGCCGCTGCCATATGGATTCAGTAATGAACGGCACGATCGGATGCAACAGCCGCAGCGCGTGATCGAATGCGTGCACGAGCACGGCGCGCGCCACCTCGCCGTCGGTCCCTCCGGCGGACAGGCGCCCCTTGACGGCCTCCACGTACCAGTCGGCCAACTCGCTCCACACGAACCGCCGGGCCGTCTCCGCGTATTCGTTGAGCCGCATCCCCTGATACCGCTGCTCGGGGCGCCACGCCACGCCGTCCACGCCGGCGTACGGCGTGGTGGGACGCAACGGGCCCAGCGCCGCGCCGCACTCGGCGATCGCCGCGTCGAGCCGCGACAGGATCCATGCGTCGGCGCGCGTGAGCCGCTGGGGCGCGATCGTGGCGAGGGCGGGGACGGGCGCATCGCCCACGTTGGACAGCAGGAACCGGCCGATGTTCCACAGCTTGGTGGCGAAGTTCCGCCCCGCGGCGAACGACTTCTCGAGATCGCCGGGATCGAGGATCACGTCGGCCCCCAGCCCCATGCCGGAGATCAGCGTCCACCGCAGGGCGTCGGCCCCGTACAGCCGGATCACGTCCAGCGGATCGATGCCGTTGCCCAACGACTTGGACATCTTCACGTGATTCATGTCGCGCACGGTGCCGTGCAGCAGCACCGTGTGGAACGGGGCGCGCCCCATGAACTCGTACCCCGCCATGATCATGCGGGCCACCCAGAAGAACAGGATCTCCGGGGCCGTGACCAGCACGTCGGTGGGATAGAACGCGCGGAGATCGAGCGCCGCGTCGTCCGGCCAGCCCAGCGTGGAGATGGGCCACAGCCACGACGAGAACCAGGTGTCGAGCACGTCCTCGTCCTGGCGCACCGCGCCCCCGCAGTTGGGGCACGCGGTGAGATCGTGCCGGCTGGCGAACACGTTGGGCGGCTGGCATGCGTCGCAGTACCACACCGGCACCCGGTGCCCCCACCAGAGCTGCCGCGAGATGTTCCAGTCGCGGATGCCCTCCAGCCAGTGGACGTACACCGCTTCCCACCGCTCGGGCAGGATGCGGATGGCGCCGGCGCGCACGGCGTCGAGCGCCGGCTTGGCCAGCGGCGCCATCTTCACGAACCACTGGTCCGACAGCCGCGGCTCCACCACCGTGTCGCAGCGGTAGCAGTGGCGCACGTTGTGCGTGTGCGTCTCGGTCTTCACCAGCGCGCCCGACTGCTGCAGCGCGGCCACGATGCGGTCGCGGGCCTCGAACCGGTCGAGCCCCGCCAGCGACGCGCTCACGCGGCCGGCGGCGTCCGCCACTTCCTTCATGTGCGCCGTCTCGTCGATCACCACCGGCATCGCGAGCCCGTGCCGCCGGCCCACCTCGAAGTCGTTGGCGTCGTGCGCCGGCGTGATCTTCACCACGCCCGTGCCGAACGCCGGGTCGGCGTACTCGTCGGCGATCACCGGGATGTCGCGATCCACGATCGGCAGCCGCACCGACCGGCCCACGAGATCGCGATAGCGCTCGTCGGCCGGGTTCACGGCCACGGCCACGTCGCCGAGCATGGTCTCGGGGCGCGTGGTGGCCACCACCACCGTGCGCGACGGATCGCCGGACACGGGGTAGGCCACGTGGTAGAGCTTGCCGGTCTCCTCCTGGAACTCCGCCTCCTCGTCGCTGAGCGAGGTGAGGCAGCGCGGGCACCAGTGGATCACGCGGTGCCCACGGTAGATGAGCCCCTTGTCGAACAACCGCACGAACGCCTCGCGCACGGCGCGCGACAGCTCGGGGCTGAACGTGTACGCGGTGCGCGACCAGTCCGCCGAGCAGCCCAGCGCCTCGAGCTGCTTGAGGATCGTGCCGCCGGTGTCGGCCACGAACGCCTCGGTGCGCGTGAGGAACGCGTCGCGGCCCACGTCGAACCGCGTCTTGCCCTCGGCGGCCAGCTGCTTCTCGATCACGTTCTGCGTGGCGATGCCGGCGTGGTCGGTGCCGGGCACCCAGAGCGCCTCGGTCCGGGCCTGCATCCGCGCCCAGCGGACGATCACGTCCTGCACGGTGTTGTTGAGGCCGTGTCCCACGTGCAGCACCGCGGTCACGTTGGGCGGCGGCATGACGAGCGTGAACGGATCCCGCGCGCCGCCGGCCCGCGACGACTCGCCGGCATCGGCGCCGAACGCGCCGGCGTCACGCCAGCGGCGATAGATCTCCGCTTCGGTGGCGGCGGGATCGTAGCGGTCGGAGAGTTCGGTGCTGGGGCTGGCCATCGGCTCGGTGGCGGGAGTGGGCGGCGGAATCTTCAAAGCTAACGCCGCGGGCGAGGGCCATGAAGAGCGGCGGCCGTCGCCAGCGCCTAGTGGCGGCGCCGGCCCTTGCCCTGAACGGCCAGCTCCGTGACCACCTGGCGCACGCCTGGCACGCCGCCCGCCACGGTGGCCGCGTAGTCGATCTCGCGCTCGTCGTCCACCCATCCCGTCAACTCGACGGTGGCATCGGGCCCCACGTCGATGTCGATGGCCCGCTCGGCGAGCGTCGGGTCGTTGCTGAACGCTTCGAGCACGCGTTCGCCCAACTCCTCGTCGGTGTCGAAGTCCCCGGGCTCGTCGAGGAGTTCGTCGTCCGGCTCCTCGTCGAACCAGTCATCGCCCGGGTCCGCGAGCGGCGCCCCGTCCCGCCGGCCGCGGAGGCGCGATCGGATGCCCGAGACCCCGCCCAGCGTCTGCGCCAGCAGCAGGCCCACGGCCACTCCCGCCACCGCGCCGGCCAGAGCGCTGGCGATCTGCGAGCCGGTGGTGGATCCGTCGCGGTCGTGCGAATGGGCTGTCATGCGAGCCGTCCCCGTGGCGTAGGTCGTCCCGGAACGATAGCTTACGAGACGGCATTCAGCGACCGTCCGGCACCCGATTCCCCTGGCGTCCCGACCATGCGCGTCTCGCGGCTATATAAGAAGGACCAAGACCTCGAGACCGAGGTGTTTCCGGTTCCGCGCATCGTCCTCTGGGCCGTGATCGGACTGGTGATTCTCGGCGGCGTGGCGCTGTACTTCCGGTACGAGCGCCTCGTGACGCCGCTTCTCTAATCTCATTGCCCCAGATGATCGATCGGCCTTCGGACATGCTCACGCTCACGCTGCCCGACGGCGCGACACGCGACGTCGCGCCCGGCACGCTCCCCGGTGAGGTGGTCAAGTCGATCGGCGAACGGCTGCTGCAGGCGGCGGTCGCCGTCGAAGTGAACGGCAAGGTGCAGGATCTGATGACGCCGCTGCGCGAGAGCGGCACGTTCCGCGTGCTCACCTCGCGCGATGCGCGGGCGCTCGACGTGCTGCGCCACTCCACGGCCCACCTGCTGGCCACGGCCGTGCGCCGCGTGCGCCCCGAGGCCAAGATCGGGTTCGGCCCCTCCATCGACGACGGCTTCTACTACGACTTCGAAGTCGACCACCCGTTCACCCCCGAGGATCTGGTCCGGTTCGAGGAGGAGATGGCCAAGGTGGTGCGCGAGAAGCTGCCGTTCGTGCGCGCCGAGGTCTCGCGCCGTGAGGCCGAGCAGGTGTTCGCCGGCGACCCGCTCAAGCTGGAGCGGCTGGCCGAGCTGGGCGAGGACGAGGTCATCTCCACGTACACCGACGGCCCGTTCGTGGATCTGTGCCGCGGCCCGCACGTGCCCGACACCTCGCACCTCAAGCACTTCAAGCTCCTGCACACGGCCGGCGCCTATTGGCGCGGCGACGAGCACCGCCAGATGCTGCAGCGGATCTACGGCACGGCGTGGTTCAAGAAGGACGATCTCGACGCCTACCTCCATCGCATCGAGGAGGCCAAGCGCCGAGACCACCGGGTGCTCGGCAAGCAGCTCGACCTGTTCCTGTTCCACCAGTTCTCGCCCGGCGCCCCGTTCTGGACCGAGCGCGGCACCACCATCTACAACGCGCTGGTGGACTACGTGCGCCAACTGCAGCGCGAGAAGTTCCAGGAAGTGCGCACGCCGCTGCTGTACAACAAGGGGCTGTGGGAGATCTCGGGCCACTGGGGCAAGTACCGCGAGAACATGTTCCTCGTGCTCGACAGCGAGACGCAGGAGCACGACATGTCGCTCAAGCCCATGAACTGCCCGTCGCACTACCTGCTGTACCTGTCCAAGAAGCACTCCTATCGCGAGCTGCCGCTCCGCCTGGCCACCTTCGACGTGCTGCACCGCAACGAGGTGACGGGCGCGCTCTCGGGGCTCACGCGCGTGCGCCAGTTCCAGCAGGACGACTGCCACATCTTCCTCACCGAAGACCAGATCGCCGACGAGGTGCGCTTTCTCGCGGGCCTGATTCTGGACTACTACAAGACGTTCGGCCTCACGGCCACGGTGCGGTTCGCCACCCGCCCCGAAACGCGCATCGGCGACGACGCGCTCTGGGATCGCGCCGAGGGCGCGCTCCGCTCGGCGCTCGAAGCCACCGGCATGCCGTACGAGTTGAAGCCCGGCGACGGCGCGTTCTACGGCCCCAAGATCGACTTCGACGTCACCGATTCGCTGGGCCGCCTCTGGCAGCTGGGCACCATCCAGCTGGACTACAACGCGCCCGAACGGTTCGACCTCGAGTATGTGGGCGAGGACAACGCCATGCACCGGCCGGTGGTGATCCATCGCGCGGTGAGCGGCAGCTTCGAGCGCTTCATCGCCATCCTCATCGAGCACTTCGCCGGCGCCTTCCCGGTGTGGCTGGCCCCCGAGCAGGTGCGAGTGCTGCCCATCACCGACGAGGTGGCCGACGTGGCGGGGCAGATCACCCGCCGGATGCGCGACGCCGGCATCCGGGCCCATCTGGATGACCGCAAGGAGACGTTGAACTACCGCATCCGCGACGGCGAGGTCATGAAGGTGCCGTACATGGCGGTGGTGGGAAAGCGCGAGGCCGAGGCCGATACGGTCGCGGTGCGGGCGCGGGGAGAGGGCAAGAAGCAGGAACTGATGGGGGTGGAAGACTTCATTTCCACGGTGGTTCGGGAGGCGAGGGAGCGGGCGCTCCCCAAGTTGGAGACGGGCGCGGGGAACTGAGGCGCCGTTTCTCCGCTCCGCGCTCCTCGTTAGCTTTGTCTCCATGTCAGATCCAACCCGTACCCCCGTCATCGTCAGCGCCGCCCGAACTCCCATCGGGAAGTTCCTGGGCGGCCTTTCGACGCTCTCTGCCCCCGATCTCGGCGCCGCCGCCATCAAGGCCGCCCTCGAGCGCTCGGGCATCCCGGCTTCCGAGATCCAGGAAGTCATCATGGGCAACGTCATCCAGGGCGGCGTGGGGCAGGCGCCGGCGCGCCAGGCCCAGCTCAAGGCCGGCATCCCGGCCGGCGTCTCGGCGCTCACCGTCAATAAGGTGTGCGGCTCGGGACTCAAAGCCGTGATGCTCGCCGCGCAGGCCATCAAGGCCGGCGATCGCGAGGTGATCGTGGCCGGCGGCCAGGAGTCGATGTCCAACGCGCCATACTACGTATATGGTATGCGCGGCGGCGTGAAGCTGGGCGATCAGCCCATGGTGGACGGCATGATCCGCGACGGCCTCTGGTGCGCCGCGTGCGACGTCCATATGGGCGGGCACGCCGAGTACACCGCGCGCAAGGCCAGCATCACGCGCCAGATGCAGGACGAGTTCTCCGCGAATTCGCACCGCAAGGCGGTGGCCGCGATCGAAGCGGGCAGGTTCAAGCGCGAGATCGCCCCCGTCGAGGTGCCGGGCCGCAAGGGGCCCACCATCGTCGACACCGACGAGAGCCCGCGCAAGGACACCACCGCCGAGTCGCTGGGCAAGCTGCGCCCCGCGTTCGGCGACAAGACCAGCAAGGCCGACGAACTCAGCGTCACCGCCGGCAACGCGTCGAGCCTCAACGACGGCGGCGCTGCCGTGGTCGTCACCTCCGAAGCGTATGCCAAGGCCCACGGGCTCACGATCATGGCGCGCATCGCCGCGTACGCCACCGGCGGCGTGGAGCCCAAGGAGCTGTTCTTCGCGCCCATCTACGCGGTGCGGAACCTCATGAAGCTTAGCGGCACGAAGATCGGCGACTACGATCTCATCGAAGCCAACGAAGCGTTCGCCGCGCAGGCCCTCGCCGACGGCGCGGGGCTGGGTTGGGACTGGGACCGTGTGAACGTGAACGGCGGCGCGATCGCGCTCGGCCACCCCATCGGCGCCAGCGGCGCCCGCGTGCTCACCACGCTACTGTATGCTCTGCAGGATCGCGGCCTCCACACCGGACTCGCCACCCTCTGCCTGGGCGGCGGAGACGCGGTCGCCCTCAGTGTAACCCGGGACTCGTGACCATGAAGACCACTGCGCTCGTCCAGGACCGGCGTCTCGCCATCCTCGGGATCGTCGGATTCTCGGCTGCCCTCGCCGCGGCGTCGCAGGTGGCGATCCCGTTGCCGTTCACGCCGGTGCCCATCACCCTCCAGCCGCTGCTCGTCGTCCTGGCCGGCATGATGCTCGGGCCGGTGTTCGGCGCGGCGAGCATGATGGTGTATCTGGTGGCCGGCGCGGCGGGCCTGCCCGTGTTCGCGCCTCTGGGTGCGCCGGGCGTGCTGCGGTTTCTCGGACCCACGGGCGGCTACCTGCTCGCGTATCCGGTGGCGGCGTACGTGGCCGGACTGCTGGCATCGCGCACGCGCGACTTCTCCGGGCGCGCGCTCGCGGCCGGCGCCGGCATCCTCATGCTGTACGTGGGCGGACTGGCGCAGCTGGCGGTGCTCACCGGCAGCCTGACGCGGGCCGCGCTGCTCGGCGTGGCGCCGTTCGTGGCCCTCGACGCCGTCAAGGCGCTGGCGGCTGCGGCGGTCACGCGCTCGCCGGCGTCCTCGCGCGCGGATTGACCGGCTCGTCCCTCCTCTTCGCGCCGGGCGGCGCGCTCCGGGCCCCATGGCGCATCGCGATCTTCGCGGCCGCGACGCTGTTGGGGTGGGCGATGGCCGACGTGTTCGTGGCGCCTGGGCTGATCGCGGCGTCGTCGGCGGTTGGGCTGAATGTGAGCGTGGACGGATGGCTCGGGGTGTTCGGACTGCTCGTGGGGCACGTGGTGGCGCTGCGGGTGGTGGACAAGCGGCCGTGGAGCGCGGTGTGGATGGGGCGCGGCGCGGCGCGGCCCGCGGCGTGGCTCGAAGGGTGGGTGCTGGGCGCGTTGGCAATCGGAATTCCCTGCCTGACGCTGCTGGCGGCGCACCAATTGCGGTGGGTGCCGGCGGGCGCGGGAAGCTGGATCGGCGCGGCAGCCCGCGTGTCGTGGTTCCTGCTGCCCGCGGCATTGTTGGAAGAGTTGCTCACGCGGGGCTACCTGTTCTCGGTGCTCCGCGAGGCGCTGGGATGGCCGGCGGCGCTCGGCGTCACGAGCGTGGGGTTCGGCCTGCTGCATCTGGCGAACAATGGCGCCACGGTGGAATCGGTCACCCTGGTGACGTTGGCCGGCGTGTTTCTGGGCGCGGTGGTGCTGGCCACGGGCAGTCTGTACGCCGCGTGGATGGCGCACTTTGCGTGGAACTGGACGATGGCGGTGGCGCTGCATTCGGCGGTGAGCGGATTTCCGCTCGATGCGCCGAACTATCGGATGGTGGACGCTGGATCCGCCTGGCTCACCGGCGGTGCCTGGGGGCCCGAGGGCGGGCTCGCCGCGGCGGTGGGGATGATGGCGGCACTCACGTATCTCTACGCGCGGCGACGGCGCCGCGAGGAGTCATAGCATGACGGAGCGCATTGCGGTGCTCGGCGCCGGCCAGATGGGCAACGGCATCGCGCACGTGTTCGCGCAGGCCGGCTATCCGGTGACGATGATCGATATCTCCACCGCCGCGCTCGCCAAGGGGCGCGAGACGATCGCCAGGAACCTCGACCGCCAGATCAAGAAGGGCGCCCTCCAGCAGACTGACAGGGACGCGATCCTCGGCCGCATCACCGATCGCGACACGCTGGACGCCGTGGCCGACGCGTCGCTCGTGATCGAAGCCGTCACCGAGAACCGCGAGCTCAAGGCGAAGATCTTCGCCGAGCTCGACGCCAAGGCGCCCGCCGGCGCCATCCTCGCCACCAACACGAGTTCCATCTCGATCACCGAGATCGCCGGCCGTACCAAACGCCCCGAGCTCGTGATCGGCATGCACTTCATGAATCCCGTGCCCGTCATGCAGCTGGTGGAGATCATCCGCGGACTGGCCACCAGCGACGCCACCACCGCCAAGGTGGTGGAACTGAGCCGGGCGGTGGGCAAGACGCCGGTGGAGGCGAACGATTTTCCGGGGTTCATCGCCAACCGCATTCTCATGCCGATGATCAACGAGGCGGTGTACTGTCTCATGGACGGAGTGGGCACGGTGGACGCCATCGATACGGTGATGAAGTTGGGCATGAACCACCCCATGGGCCCGCTCACGCTGGCCGACTTCATCGGACTCGACACCTGCCTCGCGATTCTCGAGGTGCTGCACGACGGGCTGGGCGATCCCAAGTACCGTCCCTGCCCGCTGCTGCGCAAATACGTCGCGGCCGGATGGCTGGGACGGAAGTCTGGGCGCGGCTTCTATACGTACTGAGCGCACATGCCCTGGGCTCTCACCCCCCTCACCGAAGAGCAGCGGGAAATCCAGAAGATGGCGCGCGACTTCGCGCGCTCGGAGCTCGCGCCGCACAGCGCCGCCTGGGACCGCGACGCGTACTTCGAGCCGTCGCTGGTGCCCCGGATGGGGGCCCTGGGCTTTCTGGGCATGATGATCCCCGAGCAGTACGACGGCCTGGGGCTCGACACGCTCACCTATCTGCTGGCCCTCGAGGAGATCGCGGCCGTGGACGCGTCGGTGGCCGTCATGATGAGCGTCCACAACTCGCTGCCCACGCAGATGCTGCTTCGCTGGGGCTCCGAGGAGCAGAAGCAGCGATACCTGAGACCGATGGCGCGCGGTGAGATGCTGGGCGCCTTCGCGCTCTCGGAGCCCGACGCGGGGTCCGACGCCGCGTCGCTGCGCACGCAGGCCGAGCGCGACGGCGACTACTGGGTGCTCAACGGCACCAAGGCCTGGGTGTCCAGCGGCACCAAGGGCGACGTGATCCTCGCCATGGCGCGCACCGATAGCGCCGGCGACCGCCGCGGCGCCCGCGGCATCAGCACGTTCATCGTCACCCCCGACATGCCGGGATTCCGGATGGGCAAGAAGGAGGACAAGATGGGCCTCCGGGCCTCGCCCACCGTGCAGCTGGCGTTCGATAACCTGCGGGTGCCGGCGGCCAACCTGCTCGGCGAACCCGGCAGCGGCTTCCTGTACGCCATGCAGTCGCTGGACAACGGGCGGCTCGGCATCGCCGCGCAGTCGGTGGGCATCGCGCGCGCGGCGCTGGAATACTCCGCGGCCTACGCGGCCGAGCGGCGGCAGTTCGGCAAGCCGATCAAGGAATTCCAGGCCATCCAGTTCAAACTCGCCGACATGGCCACCCGCGTGTCGGCGGCCCGGGCGCTGCTCCACGCTGCGGCCACGGCCAAGGATCGTGGCGCCCCCGTGACACAGTTCAGTTCCATGGCCAAGTTGATGGCCAGCGAGTCCGCCATGTGGGTGACCACCCAGGCGGTGCAGATCTTCGGCGGGTACGGATACGTGAAGGACTATCCCGTCGAACGGTTGTTCCGTGATGCGAAGGTGACGGAGATCTACGAGGGCACCTCGGAGATCCAGCGGATCGTGATTGCGCGCGAGTTGTATTCCCATCTGGCATCCTCTTCCCTCTGATTTCGAGCGACTCCGATGAAGATTTTCGATACCATCGCCGGCATGGGCCACGAACAGCTCGTGCTCTGCCAGGACGCCGCCGCCGGCTACCGCGGCCTCATCGCCATCCACAGCACCACGCTCGGGCCCGCGCTGGGCGGCACGCGCTTCTGGAGCTACGCGTCCGATGAGGACGCGATCGTCGACGCGCTGCGGCTGGCGCGCGGCATGACCTACAAGAACGCCGTGGCCGGCCTCAACCTGGGCGGCGGCAAGTCGGTGATCATCGGCGACAACAAGACCGCCAGCCGCGAGATGCTGTTCCGCGCCCACGGCCGGTTCGTGGAGTCGCTCGGCGGGCGCTACATCACCGCCGAGGACGTGGGCACGAGCACCGCCGACATGGACTTCGTGCACATGGAGACCGACTATGTGAGCGGCCTCGCCGGCCGGTCGGGCGATCCGTCGCCCGTCACCGCGCACGGCGTGTTCCGTTCCATCCAGGCCGCGGCCAAGGAGACGTGGGGTTCCGACGACCTCGCCGGCAAGACGGTGTCGGTGCAGGGGTGCGGCCACGTGGGATACTACCTGTCCAAGGAACTGCACGAGGCGGGCGCCAAGCTCGTCGTCACCGACATCGACGCCGAGCGCGTGAAGCGCGTGGTGACCGAGTTCGGCGCGCGCGGCGTGGCCCTCGACGACATCTACACGGTCGAGGCCGACATCTTCGCGCCCTGCGCGCTGGGGGCCGTCATCAACGACCATACGATCCCGCAGCTCAAGGTGGAGATCGTCACCGGTGCCGCCAACAACCAGTTGCTCGAGGAGCGGCACGGCACGGCGTTGGAGAAGAAGGGCATCCTCTACACGCCGGACTATGTGGCCAACGCCGGCGGCGTGATCAACGTGTACGGCGAACTGGCCGGCTGGACCCTGGAGCGCGCCTTCCGCAAGGCCGACGAGATCTACGACACCGTGCTCCGCGTGTTCGCCATCGCCAAGCAGGACAAGGTGCCCACGTACGTGGCCGCCGACCGGTTGGCCGAGATGCGCATCAAGACCGTGGGTTCGATGATGCGTACCTGGCCGCAGTGGCCGAACAAGTAGCGCTGATGGACGGCCGCGAGCGGATCGCCATCGCCTCGGACCACGCCGGCTTCGAGCTGAAACAACGGCTCGAAGCCGCGCTCCGCGGCATGGGCTACGAGGTGGACGACCTGGGCACCGATTCCGCGGCCTCCACCGACTACGCCGACTTCGCGCACCCGCTGGCGAAACGCGTGTCCGAGGGAGAGGTTGAGCGGGGCATCCTGCTGTGCGGCACCGGCCTCGGGATGTCGTACGTGGCCAACCGCTATCCGCGCGTGCGGGCCGCGGTGTCATGGACGCCGGAGATCGCGGCGCTGGCACGGCAGCACAACGACGCCAACGTGCTCGTGCTGCCGGCCCGGTTCGTGACCGACGACGACGCGGTGCGCATTCTCAAGACCTGGCTGGACACGCCGTTCGAGGGAGGCCGCCACGAACGGCGCGTGGTGAAGATCGAGCGGCCCCCTCTTGCGGGCGAGACGATACGATGAATCACTGGGTGGACTGGGACCGTTGCCCGCCGGGCACGGCGCTGCGCGCTGCCGATCCGGAGATCGCCGGCCTCATCATGCAGGAGATCTCGCGGCAGAACGACGGGATCGAGCTCATCGCGAGCGAGAACTTCGTGTCGCCGGCCGTGCTCGAAGCCATGGGCTCGCCGCTCACCAACAAGTACGCCGAGGGGCTGCCGGGCAAGCGCTATTACGGCGGCTGCGAGATCGTGGATCAGGTGGAGCAGTTGGCCATCGATCGCGCCAAGCAACTGTTCGGCGCCGATCACGCCAACGTGCAGCCGCACGCCGGAGCCCAGGCCAACATGGCGGTGTTCATGGCCGTGTTGAAGCCGGGCGACACCTTCCTCGGCATGGCGCTCTCCAACGGCGGCCATCTCACCCACGGCTCGCCGGTCAACTTCTCGGGCCTGCTCTACAACGCCGTGTCGTACGGCGTGACCGACGAAGGGCTCATCGACTACGACGACATGCGTGCCAAGGCCCGCGAGCACCGGCCGCGCCTGATCATTGCCGGCTACAGCGCCTATTCGCGCGTCGTCGACTTCGCGGCGTTCGCCGACGTGGCGCGCGAGGTGGGCGCCCTGCTCATGGTGGACATGGCGCACTTCGCCGGCCTCGTGGCGGCGGGCGTGTATCCGTCGCCCGTGCCATTCGCCGACTTCGTCACCAGCACCACGCACAAGACGCTGCGTGGCCCCCGCGGCGGCCTCATCCTCTGCCGCGCCGAGCACGCCAAGGCCATCGACAAGGCGGTGTTCCCGGGCACGCAGGGCGGCCCACTGGAGCATGTGATCGCCGCCAAGGCGGTGGCCTTCCGCGAGGCGCTGGAGCCCGCATTCAAGCGCTACTGCGCGCAGATCGTGGCCAACGCCCGCGCCCTCGCCGCGGCGCTCATCACCGACGGCTTCCAGATCGTGTCGGGCGGCACCGACAACCACCTCATGCTCATCGACCTCCGCAATCGCGGCGATGCGCTCACCGGCAAGCTGGCGGAGACAGCGCTCAATGCCGCCGGCATCACGGTGAACAAGAACACCGTGCCCCGCGAGACGCGCTCGCCGTTCGTGACCAGCGGCATCCGCGTCGGCACGTCGGCAGTGACCACGCGCGGCATGCACGAGCCCGACATGGTGCGCATCTCCACGCTCATCGACCGCGTGCTGCGCGCGCCGGAAGACGCCGCCACGATCGACGCCGTGCGTGCCGAGGTGCGGGAGATGGCCGCCGCGTTCCCGTTGTACCCCATGCAGGACGTCGTCGCCACGGCATGAGCGCCCCCCCGGAACGCGGCGTGCTGCCCAGACGGCTGGGATTCTGGAGCGCCGTCGCCGTGTTGGTCGGGTCCACCATCGGGTCGGGAATCTTCCGGTCGCCGGCCGGCATCGCCGACCGGCTGCCGGGTCCCCTCGCGCTGGCCTCCGTGTGGGTCATGGGCGGGCTGTTCGCCCTCTGCGGCGCCCTCACCCTGGCCGAGGTCGGGAGCGCCTATCCCGAGACGGGCGGCGTGTACGTGTACATCCGCGAAGGCTTCGGCCGCATGCCGGCCTTCCTGTTCGGATGGTCGGAGCTGGTCATCATCCGCGCCGCGTCGCTCGGCGCCATCGCCATCACCTTCGCCGAATACGCCTTTCGCGTGGCCGGGTACGATCCGACCACGGCTCCCATCGACAACTACGCGCACTATCTGGCGGCGGTGGCCATCGCCGCGCTCGGCGCCGTGAACATCATCGGCGTGAAGTGGAGTTCGCTGGTGCTCAACCTCACCACGGTTGCCAAGTACGGCGGCCTGCTGTTCATCATCCTGTTCGCGCTCGCCATCGGCCTGCCGCGCACCGGGGGCTACTACACGCCGGTCGCTCCCGCCGGCAGCTTCGCCCTGCCGGCGTTCGGCCTCGCGCTCGTGTCCACGCTCTGGGCGTACGACGGATGGGCCGACCTGAGCTTCGTGGCCGGCGAGGTGCGCGATCCGCAGCGCAACATCCCGCGGGCGCTGATCACCGGCACCCTCGCCGTGATCGGCATCTACCTGCTGGCCAACCTCGCGTATCTGGCCGTGATGCCGGTGAGCGAGGTGCGCCGCTCGCCCCTCGTGGCCGCCGACGTGGCGCAGCGCCTGCTCGGCACCCCGGGCGTGGCGTTCGTGGGCGTTACGGTGATGCTCTCCACCTTCGGCACCCTCACCGGCTCGTTGCTCACGGCGCCGCGCATCTTCTTCGCCATGGCCGACGACGGGCTCTTCTTCCGGCGCGTGGCGGCCGTCCATCCCAAATTCCAGACGCCGTACGTGGCCATCGGACTGAGCAGCGCGCTCGGCGTCATCTTCGTGCTGCTGCGCAGCTTCGAGCAGCTGGCCGACACGTTCGTCACCGCGATCGTGCCGTTCTACGCGCTCGGCGTGGCGTCGATCTTCGTGCTGCGGCGCCGCCAGGGCTACCGTCCGGCATTCCGCGTGCCGGGGTATCCCGTGGTGCCGCTCCTGTTCGTGATGTCCACCGTCTACCTGCTGGTTAACGCGCTCGTTTCGCCGTCCAGCCGCTGGGCCACGGCTGCCGTGCTCGGCGTTGTCGTGGCCGGCATCCCGGTGTACTACGCCACCGTCGGACGGCGCCGGTGAATTGGGGAGTTGTGATCGGGCGGCAAACCCCGCATAATGTCACGCGTCGGGCAACGGCGCCCGGCATTCACCGACTGACACCGGTTGAGAACCCGTGGCTGAGCTGACCTTTCGCGATGGCATCATGGACCGCATCCTGCTCCACGAGCGGCGGTTCGACGAGCGTGCGTACCTGTTCGTGCTCGCCTCGCTGGAGTACTGCCAGCAGCGGCTGCCCGAGCGCCGCCACATCTCGGGGGCCGAACTGGCCTGCGCCTGTCGCGACCTCGCCCTCGAACGGTTCGGCGTCATCGCCCGCCTCGTGCTCGAGCACTGGGGCATCCACAGCAGCGCCGACATCGGCGACGTCGTGTTCACGCTCGTCGAATTGGACCTGCTGCTCAGCCAGCCCACCGACAACCGCGACGAGTTCGTCGATGCATTCGACTTCGACGACGCCTTCGAGCGCGGCTATCCGTGGTGCGGAGCCATCCACGCGTGACCACGCCGGGCATCGAGTGGCCCGCCTGCCGCAAGTGCGGCGCCGGCACGCTCCTGCCACTCAGCGACTACGGCCGCGACGGCGCGCCCATCACCTACAAGGCGTGGGCCTGCAGCAACCCCGAGTGCGGATTCAACGTGCGCATCGACAACGGCGAACTCAGCTACGGCCGTACGGTGGGCCCGTCGCAGAAATAGCCGCGCCGCACCGCGCGGCGCCGCCATGCGCCGCCTCCGCGCCATGACCGGTCCCCGGCTCCTCGTTCGCGTTGTCACCGCTGCCCAGGCCGCGGCACGCGACGCGGCCGCCATCGCCGCCGGCACGCCCTCGCGTGCCCTCATGGAAGTGGCCGGCGTCAGCGCGGCGGTCGAGATCGAGCGCCGCTTCGGCCCCCTCGACGATCGTCCGGTGCTCGTCTGCTGCGGGCCCGGCAACAACGGAGGCGACGGCTGGGTGGTGGCCCGCGTGCTGGCCGCGCTCGGCATCCCGGTGGACGTGTGCGAAGCGGTGGTGGCCCGCACCGCCGATGCGGTGTCCGCGCGCCAGAGCGCTCGCGCCGCGATTCCGCACCCGCCGCGAGAGGTCGCCATCGCCCAAGCACGCGCCACCCGCTACCACGTCGTGGTCGACGCGCTGCTCGGCACCGGCTCCGCCGGCGCCCCGCGCGGCGCGATCGCCGACGCCGCGGCGCTGGTTACCGCGCAGCGCGACGCGGGCACCCGCGTGGCCGCCATCGATCTGCCCACCGGGCTCGAGGCCACCACCGGCGACGCCACGCACGCGCTCACCGCCGACCTCACCCTCACCTTCGGCACCGTGAAGCGCGGACAGCTGGTGTCGCGTGGGGTGTGCGGCAATCTCGTGGTGATCGACATCGGCCTCGGCGAGCACGCCGCGCTGCCCGACGACGCGCCGCTCCTGGTGGACGAGCCGTGGGTGGCGCAGCAGGTGCCGGTCATCCACGCCGACGCGCACAAGGGAGCGCGCCGCAAGGTGGTGATCGTGGGCGGCGCCGAGGGGATGTCGGGAGCCGCCATCCTCGCCGCGCGCGCCGCGCTGCGCAGCGGCGCCGGCATGGTGAAGGTGTTGGCCGACCCCGCGTCGCTCGACGCCGTGCGCCGCGCCGATCCCGCCGCGCTCACCGGTCCATGGCCCCTCACCGATGCGGCGGTCGACGACCAGATCGCCGGGTGGGCCGACGCCGTCGCCATCGGCCCCGGGTTGGGCAACACGCCGCGGTCACGCGAACTCGTGGCCCGCATCCTCGGCCGCTGGCGGGGTCCCGTGGTGCTCGATGCCGACGCGCTCAACGTGTTCGCGGGCGATCTCGAGCCCCTCGCCGCGCTGCTCGGCGGCCGCCCCGCGATTCTCACGCCGCACCCGGCCGAATACGCGCGCCTCTCGCAGACCACCGTTCCCGAAGTGCTCGAGCGCCGGTTCGACATCGGGCGCGGCACCGCGGTCCGCCTCCGCGTGGCGCTGCTGCTCAAGGGCACGCCCACGGTGATCTTCTCGCCCGACGGCGCCGCCCGCCTCGTGAGCGCCAGCGGCACGCCGGTGCTCGCCACCGGCGGCAGCGGCGACGTCCTCACCGGGATCACCGTCACGCTGCTCGCGCAGATGGGCCAGGCCACGCCGGCTGCCGCCTGCGCCGCGTGGGTGCACGGCCGCGCGGCGGAGCGCGCGCAGTTCGGCGCGCCGCGCGAGGCCGCGCCCTTCAGCGCTGATCTCGACGAGTCCCTCGGCGACGGCGACGACCGCTCCGGGTACGCGTTGTCATGGCCCGGGGGCGCGCAACTGCCGCGTCGCGATGCCCGGGGGCTCACGCTCGACGACGTGCTCCACGCGCTGCCCGACGTCTGGCGCCTGCGGTCGGACGTGCCGGCGCCTCCCGTGCTCGCCGAGCTGCCGGCGGTGGAACGGCGCTCGTGACCGGTGACCGCCACGTGGCGCTGGGCGCCGGCGCCGAGTTCGACGCCATTCGGCGGCTGCTCCACCGGCTGGATGCCCGCAGCGCCGGCACGGGAGACGACGCGGCGCTGCTGGCGGTGCCGCCGGGTCAACTCCTCGTGGCCAGCATCGACGTCACCGTCGAGAACGTGCACTTCCGGCGTCCCTGGCTCACGCCGACGGAAATCGGCTACCGCGCCGCCACGGCGGCGCTCAGCGATCTCGCGGCCATGGCGGCGCGTCCGCTTGGCATGCTCACGGCGTTCGTGATCCCGGACAGCTGGCGTGACGCGCTCGACGCGCTCGCCGACGGCATCGGCGAGGCCGCGGCAGCCGCCGATACCATCGTGGTGGGGGGTAACCTGTCGGAGGGTTCCGAACTGAGCATCACCACCACCGTGCTGGGCCACGCCGCGCACCCGCTTCCGCGAGCGGGAGTCGGCGCCCACGACACGCTGTACGTGACCGGCCGCCTGGGCGGCTCGGGCGCGGCGCTGAGCGCATTCCTTGGCGGGCGCCCGCCGGCCCCCGCATACCGCGAGCGCTTTGCCCATCCCAAGGCGCGGATCGCGGAGGCGTTGTGGCTGGCCGAGGCCGGCGCCACTGCCGCAATCGATATTTCCGACGGTCTGGCGGCCGACGCCGGCCATCTCGCGGCGGCCAGCAAGCGGTGCATCGACCTCGACCTGGCGGCCATTCCGGTGGTGGACGGGGTGTCCCCCCTCGACGCGCTGGCCAGCGGCGAGGAGTACGAACTGCTGGTTTCCGCTCCGGGATCGCTCGACGGGGCGGCCTTCGCCGCGCGGTTCGGCATTCCGCTCACGGCGATCGGACGGGCCGTTCCCGGCGAGCCGCATCTGGTTTTCGTGAATGACGGCGGGCGCCGCGTTGCGGCGGGGCGGGGGCACAGTCACCTTTCGGCGTGATGCGAACCCTCGCTACGCTGATCACAGTCATATTCATGACCTTCACGCTCGGCCCGATCGTGCTCGTGGCCAGCCTGCTCGGCGTGCGCGAGAAGCCCGGCGGCTTGTATCAGCGCAGCATGCGGCTCTGGTCGCGCGCCGTGTGTCGCGTGGCCGGCGTGCGGATCGTGGTGCACGACGGCGCCGGCATCCACGAGCGGCGCGGCGCGGTGTACATCGCCAACCACGTGAGCTGGTTCGACGTCCTGGCCATGGCCGCCACCCTGCCGCGGTACAGCTTCGTGGCCAAGCGCGAACTGCGACGGATCCCGGTGTTCGGGGCGGCGTGTGCCGCGGCGGGTATCGTGTTCCTCGACCGGGACAACGCCAAGCAGGCCTTCCAGTCGTACGCCGGCGCCGCGGCGCAGGTCAGGGACGGCCTCTCGGTGGTGGTGTATCCCGAGGGCACCCGCGGCGCCTCGTACGCGCTCCGGCCCTTCAAGCGGGGCCCGGTCGTGCTCGCCATCGCCGCCGGGGCCCCGGTGGTCCCCACCGTGGTGCACGGCGCCCGGGAGGTCATGCCCAAAGGGTCGTTCCGCATCCGTCCCGGCGTCATTCACTTACATTTCCTCGAGCCGATCCCCACCGCGGGACTGTCGTACGACGACCGCGGGGCGCTCACGGCGCGCGTCTGGAGCCGCATGGCCGAGGCGCTCGATGAGCATTACGGGGTGCAGCCGTCACGCCTTGCCACGTCCACGCCCAACGAACGCGTCGTCTGACCAACTTCCACTCGCCATGACCACCATCACGCAGATCCACGCCCGCGAGATCCTCGACAGCCGCGGGAACCCCACCGTCGAAGCCGACGTCTTCCTGTCCAACGGCGTCATGGGCCGCGCCGCGGTGCCGAGCGGCGCCAGCACCGGCGAGAACGAGGCCGTGGAGCTGCGCGACGGCGACGAACTGCGCTACGGCGGCAAGGGCGTGCGCAACGCCGTGCAGCACGTGGAGGAGACGATCGGCCCCGCGCTCGCCGGCATGGATCCCACGCGGCAGCTCGAGATCGATGCCGTGATGATCGAGATGGACGGCACGCCCAACAAGGCCAACTTCGGCGCCAACGCGATCCTGTCGGTGTCGCTGGCCACGGCGCGGGCCGCCGCCCAGAGCGTGGGCCTGCCGCTGTACCGCTACCTCGGCGGCCCGCTGGCGCGCGTGATGCCCGTGCCGATGATGAACATCCTCAACGGCGGCGCGCACGCCACCAACACCGTGGACTTCCAGGAGTTCATGATCGTCCCCGTGGGCGCCGAGACGTTCAGCGACGCGCTGCGCACGGGCGCCGAGGTGTTCCATGCGCTCAAGAAGGTGCTGGTCAAGCGCAAGCTCGCCACCGGCGTGGGCGACGAGGGCGGATTCGCCCCCGACCTCAAGAACGACGAGGAGGCGCTGCGCGTGGTGGTCGAGGCCATCGAGGCGGCGGGCTACGCGCCCGGCACCGAGGTGGCGATCGCGCTCGATCCCGCCGCGAGCGAGATCTTCAAGGACGGCAAGTACACCTTCAAGAAGAGCGGCGGCGCCACGCTCGATGCGGCGGGCATGATCGAACTCTACGGCCGCTGGCTGGAGGAGTACCCCATCGTGTCCATCGAGGACGGGCTGGCCGAGAACGATTGGGAAGGATGGGCGGCGCTCACCGAGGCGCTGGGCGACCGTTGCCAGCTCGTGGGCGACGACATCTTCTGCACCAACGGCGATCTGCTCGCCCGCGGCATCAGCGAGGGCGTGGCCAATTCGATCCTCATCAAGGTCAATCAGATCGGCACGCTCAGCGAGACGCTGGAGACCATCGACATGGCGCGCGGCGCCGGCTACCTGTCGGTGATCTCGCACCGCTCGGGCGAGACCGAGGACACGTTCATCGCCGACCTCGCCGTGGCGAGCGGCGTGGGACAGATCAAGACCGGCTCGGCCAGCCGCACCGATCGCATCGCCAAGTACAACCAGCTGCTCCGCATCGAGGAGGAGTTGGGCGGGGCGGCGGAGTTTCCGGGCGGCGCCATCTACGGACTGTGACCCCCAAGCGCCGCGTTCCGCGCGGCCTCAAGGCCGCGATCTGGGCGATTGTCGGGATCGCGGCGCTCGCCTTCGCCGTGCAGGGCGGCGAGTACAGTACGCTGGATCTGCTGCGCCAGCGAGGGCAGGCGCGCGTGCTGCGCGCGCAGATCGATTCTCTGCAGCACGAGGTGGACACGTTGGCCCGGTACCGCGACCGGGTGCTCCACGATCCCGCGCTCCAGGAGCGCATCGGGCGCGAGGAGTTCGGTTGGGTGCGCGGGAACAAGGAGATGCTGTACCGGCTCGTGGATCCCGACAGCACGGCGGGGAAGCCATGATCTGTGGGGAATTGTCCCACAACGACGGGGAATTCTTCGGGCAGCGAACCGGCAAATCCGGGACATCTATAGGCAACACGCTCCGGTAGCATTCCGGCGTCGCTCGGCGAGCACCACCGCAGGCCAGTATCCGGAGGGGGCGCATGACCACCGCACAGCACCCGTTGGACGGCAAGTTGAGGATCGTGTTGCTGGCGAGCGATGGCTCGTCGGCCATGGAATCGACGATCACCGTGGCCCGGCAGCTCGCGGCGCGCGACGCCGCCAAGGTGCGGGTGGTGACCGCCGTGGAGGCGCTGCCGGCCGTCACGCCCGAGGGTAATCTGCCGCTGACCCCGGAAATCGAGCAGGCGCGCCACCAACAGTTCGAACAGCGCGTGCGCGACCAGCTCTCGCGACTGGTGCCGGAGTCGTCCGTCTGGACGGTGGAGCAGATCGACGGACCGCCCGATGCGACGATCGCCCGCGTGGCCCACGACTGCCATGCCGATCTCATCGTGCTGGGGTTGGGAGAGCACCGGATGGTGGACCGCTGGTTCGGTGGCGAGACGGCGCTACGCGTGCTGCGGCTGGCCGACGTCCCCGTGCTCGCGGTGGGGCCCAAGGCCACCGCCTTGCCCACGCGTCTGGTGGCCGCGATGGACTTCAGCGAGACCAGCGAACGCGCGCTGCTGGCCGCGCTGCCGCTCCTCGGCGACGGCGCGAAGATCACGATGGCGCACGTCGTGCCGCGCGACATCTCGATGGGCGTGTGGCCGGCGTGGGACGACGCGTACGAGAACGCCGTGAAGACCAGTTTCATCGAGACCCGCAAGCGGCTGGCGATCCCCGGGCACATCGCCGTCGACGAGGTGGTGCTCTACGGCGATCCGGCGCGGGAACTGCTGGGCTACGCCGAACGCACGCAGGCCGATCTGATCGTGACCGGGACGCACGGGCACAACATCATCGTTCGCACGCTGCTCGGCCGCACGTCCACCAAGCTCATCCGCGGCGCGCGGTGCTCCGTGTTCGCGATCTCACCGGAGCGGCGTGCGCACTGAGTTCCTGAGAAGCCGCGCCGTCGTCCTGCCCGTTGCCACGCTGGCGGTCATCATCGCCGGCGCCGTGGCGCGCGCCGGTCCCGCGGGCGGAGCGGCCAGCCGCTGGGTGTGGCTGGGCGGTCTGATCGTGGTCGGCGCGCCCGTGGTCTGGCGCACGCTCCGCGGCGCGCTGGCCGGCCACTTTGCCACCGACCTCGTGGCCATGCTCGCCATCGTCGGCGCTGTGCTGCTGGGCCAGCCGTTGGCGGGGCTCGTGGTGGTGCTCATGCAGACCGGCGGCGAGGCACTCGAGCACTACGCCGAAGGCCGAGCATCGCGCGCCATTCGCGAGCTCGAGGCGGCCGCGCCGCGCACGGCGCATCGCCTGGCCGACGGCGCCGGCGTGATCGACATCGTCGTGGACGACATCCAGGTGGGCGAGCTGCTCCTCGTGCGGCCGGGCGAACTGGTGCCCTGCGACGGCGTGGTGACCGACGGCCATTCGCTGGTGGACGCGTCGCGGCTCACCGGCGAGCCGATGCCCGTGGACGCGCAGGCGGGCGTGGCGCTGATGAGCGGCAGCGCCAACGGCGAGGGCGCGCTCACCATTCGCGCCACGGCGCTGGCCAACGAGAGCCAGTATGCGCGCATCGTCGACCTGGTGCGGCACGCGCAGGAGAGCAAGTCGCCCCTGCAACGGCTGGCCGACCGGTACGCGGTGTGGTTCACGCCGCTCACGCTCGGCGTCTGCGCGCTGGCGTATGTCACCACCGGAGACTGGGTGCGCGTGCTGGCGGTGCTCGTCGTGGCCACCCCGTGCCCGCTCATCCTCGCCACGCCGATCGCGATCATCGGCGGCATCAATGCCGCGGCCCGGCGCATGGTGATCGTGCGCAATGGCGGCGCGCTGGAGCAGTTGAGCGCCGTGGACACCGCCGTGTTCGACAAGACAGGCACGCTCACCGTGGGCATGCCCGCCGTGAGCCGCGTGGTGCCGGCCAGGGGCTTCACCGAGGAGAGCCTGCTGCGGCTGGCGGGCGCGGTGGAGCAGGGATCGGGGCACCTGCTGGCGCGCACGATCGTGCAGGAGGCCGAGCGCCGCGCGGGCGTGCTGCCCGCGGCACGGCACCTCCGCGAGTCGCCCGGGCGCGGGCTCTCCGGCGACGTCGAGGGGCACGAGGTGGCGGTGGGCGCGCGTTCGTACATTCTCGAGCAAGGGCGCATGGCGGTGGAGGTCGTGGCCGAGTTGGAGCGTGGCGGGAGCGGGCTACGGGCGTACATCGCGGTGGATGGCCAACTGGCGGGCATCGTCGAATACGCCGATCGCGTGCGGCCCGGCATCGCCGAGGTGTTCGCCGACCTGGCGCGGCTGGGCATCCGGCACACCCTGCTCCTCTCGGGCGATCATGCGCCCAACGCGCGGGCGGTGGCAGCCGAGGTGGGGATCAGCGAAGTGCACGGCGATCTCCTGCCCGAGGACAAGGTGGCCGTGGTGAATCGTCTGCGGCACGAAGGCGCGCGCGTGATGATGGTGGGCGACGGCACCAACGATGCGCCGGCGCTCACCGCCGCCGACGTCGGGATCGCGCTGGCGGGCCACGGCGGCGGCATCACCGCCGAGGCCGCGGACATCGTGATTCTCGTGGATGAGCCGGCGCGCGTCGTGGAGGCCATCCGGATCGGGCGGCGCACCATGCGCGTGGCGCGGCAGAGCATCTGGGTGGGACTGGGGCTGAGCGGGGTGGCCATGCTCTTCGCGGCGCGCGGGTACATCGTGCCCACCGTGGGCGCCCTGTTGCAGGAGGCGATCGACGTGGCGGTGATTCTCAATGCCCTGCGCACGAGTCGCGATCGGGCTTGACGGGGTTCCCCGCGGGACTAGGTTTCGGGTACTGACGCGGGGTGGAGCAGCCTGGTAGCTCGTCGGGCTCATAACCCGAAGGTCGCGGGTTCAAATCCCGCCCCCGCTATTAGCCGGCCGGTCCGAAAGGGCCGGCCGGTTTCTGTTGAGCGAGGCTGTGATTAGGTTATCGGCCAGCGCAGGAGACGGGGCAGGGTAGCTCAGGTGGTTAGAGCACGGCACTCATAATGCCGGGGTCGTGGGTTCGAGTCCCACCCCTGCTACTTTTACAAGTCGTTGATTTACAATGTGTTACGATGTCATCTGGTCGGCCTGAAGTCGCAGTTATGCCGCTTCTATGCCTTCGGTATCGTTGCTGTTCCGCCCTCTGCAGCTATCCGCGTCGGGCATAAAAAAGGGCATAGAGAAACCAGCGACGATCCCGGCGGCCCGCACGTCGAGTTTCTGCGGATCGCTATTCCGCCCGGAGCGTATCCACCGGGTTGACCCGGGCCGCGCGTAGTGCCGGCGGGATGCCCGCCGCGACGGTCGCCCCGAAGAGTGCGACCATGGCCCCCAGCATGAACGCCGGCGCCAGCGCGTCGTACCCGAACAGATAGTGGGCCAGCAGGCTTTCCGCCCAGTTGGCGAAAATGAGCCCTACGGCCAGCCCGAGCAACGCCGTAGCGTTCCCGTCGTGCAGCACCAGGCGTACGATGTCGCGTGCCTGTGCTCCGAGCGCGATGCGCACCCCGAACTCGCGGGCCCGTTGCTCGGCGGCATAGGCGGCCACGCCGTACACGCCGATGAGCGCCAGCAGCATGCCGATGGCGGCGAACAGGCCGAACAGTGACCCGACGAAATCGTACATCTTGGTGACTGGAGCGAACCCGGTGACATCGTCCCACGTTGCGATGGCGGGAACGCCGCTCGGGTAGTCCGCCGCCATCCGCTGACGCAACCGCCCCACGAACGCCGAGGGGTCCCCCTTGGTCCGGATGACGTACTGGGTGGCGCGCATTCGCGGGCGGTAGGCCGCGCCGTTCGCGATGAGGATTGTGGGCTCCGAACAGGGGCCCTCCACACATTCGATACTGAAAATCGGCTGGCGAATCACGCCGACTACACGCATCCAGGGCCCCTGTGGCGAGAACTCCATCAGACGCCCGATCGGGTCGGCGCCCGGCCACAGCCAGTGCGCGGCGATCTGGTCGATGATCACGGACGGGAGTGGGCCGTCTTCGCTGGTGTGGAAGTCGCGTCCACGGACGACGGGAATCCGGAGTGCGCGCAAGTAATTGGGTGCGACCTCGGCAATTCGCGCCGCGGCCGTGAGGGTAAGCGGCTCGCCTCCCCCGGGATCGTCGATGCGGATCCGGCCCCCGATGAACCATGGCCACTGCGCCGTGGCCGCAACCACTCCCGGCATGGCCCGGAGTCGCCGCAACTCGTCGTACCGTTTCGCGACGACGGCCTCGGTCGGCGGGCGGCCGTAGTCGCCGACATTGCCGGGTTGCAGCGATGCCTCTCGTACCTCGACCTGGAGGAGATGGTTGGCGTCGTATCCGTAGTCAACGACGCGAATGCGCCCCGCGACGGCGCCCAGCATCGATGCCGAGACGATCAGCGTCAGCGCACCGGCGACCTCGGCGACCACGAGTAACCGAAAGCGGGTCCGCCCACCCGTTGTGTGCCGGCCGCTCGCCCCCTTCAGAATCGTGCCGACGTCGGCGCGCATCAGCCCTACGATGGGCGCCACACCCAGCGCCGCGGCCGCCACGACGGTGAGTCCCATGCCCGCCGCCACCACACGCCACGACAGTTGGGGCTCGACCAGGCCGAGGTACTGCAGGTTGGCGGGCAGCGTGGCGCTCAGAATGTGTATCGTCCAGAGCGACAGGAGCACCCCCAGCGTCCCGCCGGCGACCGCGATGAGCCCGCTCTCCGCGAACAGGAGTCGCGCCACCTGCCATCGGCTGGCGCCGAGCGCCATCCGCGTGGCAAGCTCGCGGCTCCGGGCCATGCCCCGGGCGACGAGCAGATTCGCGATATTCGCGCAGGCGATGAGCAGGACGGCGAAGGTGGCCACGGCGAGCGCCGCCACGAGGTCGAGGTTCCGCGCTGGTGAGACGACCGCAGGAGTCAGATCGAAGTGTGCGAGGCGCGAATGATGCGGATCGAGGCGCGCTGCCAGGACATTGAGTTCCGCCAGCAAGGCCTCGCGCGAGAATCCGGGTCTCAAGCGCAGCAGGGCAACCCCACGGGCATATCCTGACGGCAGGAAGAGGTCCGTATTCACCGGCGGCGCCCCGTCATGGGGGACGACACCGATCACGGTGTACGTCGCCGTGGAGGCGGGCCAGAGGATCGAGAGGGAGAAGGGAGCGAACGTCTGGCGCCCGTCCGAGATCTGACGCCAGAGACGCTCGCTGATCACCACCACACGCTGACTGACGGCAGTGGAATCGTGGAACAGGGTGCCGTAGAGCGGGCGGCTCCCGACCACGTCGAAGAAGTTGCCCGCGATATCCGTCTCGGTCACGCGTAGGTGCTGGGTCCCCGTCTGAATGGCGACGGGGGGCGACATCCCGTCGTCGAGCCACATGCTCGCCGCGGAATAGGTGCGACCGGACGTGCCCAAGACCTGGCGGAGGTCGGCTCCGGTTGGATGGGACGGAGCGTCGCCCGGGAGGTCTGGGGCCTTGTCGAATCTGGCGAGGACCAGCTGCTCCGGATGCGGGAAGGCCATCTCGGGATGGATGATCGCGTCAATCAGGCTCGACATCGTGGTGTTGGCGGTGATCGCGAGCGCCAGCGCCAGAATGCTGAACGTCGCGAACGCCTTGCTCCGGCGGAGCGTGCGGAAGGCGATGCGCATATCGGCCCGCAGGTGATCCCAGCAGGCCGCTCGCCAGATCGCCCGCACATCCTCGCTGGTGCGGCTCAGGTTCCCGAACCGGCGCCGTGCCGAGGCGGCGGCCTCGTCGGCGGTCCCGCCCGTTACCTCGGCCTCGAGCTCCAGATGATCGCGCAGCTCCCGCGCGATCTCGTCGTCAGAAGGTCGCCGGGAACCTCGGGAGAGGCGGTCGAACACGTGTCACCCTTCCGTGGCGGGTTGCATCACCCGGCCAATGGCGCGCACGATTTCCTCCCACTTGGTCTCCTGTGTTAGGAGTTGCTTGCGGCCGCGGGCCGTGAGCCGGTAGCACTTGTACTCGCGCGTCCGGCCAGCGGGAACTTCCCACTTGGACGCGATCCACCCGGCGCGCGCGAGACGGTGCAGCGCCGGGTACAGCGAACCGTGCTCCACGGTGAGCACGTCGTTCGTGGTCTGACGGATGTACGTGGCGATGCCGTGTCCGTGCGCTGGCCCGAAGACGAGGGTCTTGAGGATCAACATGTCGAGAGTGCCCTGGAGTAGCTCGGGGCGGTCGGGACGGCGGGTGGGCATGGGGCAGGTAGAGGGTCTACCAGACTATGGTCGACGGTCTACCATTCTGTCAAGAATGCCGCGTTAGAACGTCTGAAGCGTGGGCGCGGAACCGGTGC
>DATLTC010000021.1 GCA_035533755.1 Gemmatimonadaceae bacterium | reverse complement strand
TTCGCCTGGAGGAGCGCGCATGCGGTCTCCAGCGCCACGAGCGAAGACGCGCCGCCGGCGTCGATGGCCAACGCGCCGCCCTCGAGGTCGAACGTCTTGGTGATCCGCGAAGCCAGCGTGCTGCTCGTGAAACTCCCGGTCACGTCGTTCACGGCCGGATAGCGAGCGAGGAAGCGCTCCTCGTAGCCCTCCTCGATCGCCCGACGTTCCCGGTCGCCGATCCCCTGCTCGCGCATCACCTCGTCGAGGCACGCCCGGATCTCGGGAAAGTGCAGGCCGAGCAGGAGCTGGTTTCCGAACTCGCCGCCGAACGACGTGCCCACGATGACGCCCGTGCGCTCCCGGTCCACCGTGCCCGACTCGGCCAGGGCCTGCTCCGTGGCGTCGAGGAGCATGAACTGGAGCGGGTTGGCCGCCGCCACCTGTTTGGGCGGCACGCGGTGCACTACCGAGTCGTATGCGTAATCCGTGATGAATCCGCCGCGGCAGGCCGGCGCGGTCCAGGGGGCTCCATCCGGCGACACCCCCAGATGCCCAGGCCAACGCGACTCGGGGGCTTCGGAGAGGGCGGGCACGCCCTTCTTCAGGAAGTCCGCGAGGGCCGGCACATTCCCGGCGCCAGGCACCACCACGCCGCGCCCCACGATGGCGATCGGCTCACGCGACGGCACCGAGGGCGGCGCCAGCGCCGCGTCGCCCGGCTCCTCGACGATCAGGTGGACGTTCAGGCCGCCGATCCCGAACGCGCTCACGCCGGCGCGGCGCAGGTCGCCCTCGGGCCGCTTCCATGGCCGCAGGGAACGCGTCACCTCGAACGGGACGGCGTCCCAGTCGATGGTCTCGTTGAGCGTTTCGATGTTGATGGTCGGGGGGATGGCCCCCTCGCGCATGGACAGGATCACCTTGAGCAGGCTGGCCAACCCGGCCGTCTCCAGCGTGTGTCCGATGTTGGACTTCACGCTGCCGATGGGAATCCTGGCGCCGCCAAGGCGATCGCCGAAGAACTCGGCCATCGACTCGATCTCGGTGGCGTCGCCCACCTGTGTGCTCGTGGCGTGGGCCTCCACATACTGGATGCCGCCGGGATCGATGGTGGAGCCGTAGGCGCGCCGCATGGCCGCGGTCTGGCCTTCCTTGCGCGGCGCCCACAGGTGCCGTCCCCGGCCGTCGGTGGACAGGCCGATGCCGCGGACCACGGCGTGGATGGTGTCGCCATCGCGACGCGCCTGCGCCTCGGTCTTGAGCACCAGGGCCACGTACCCTTCCGATCCGACGAGGCCGTCCGCGGCGGCATCGAAGGGGCGCGATCCCTTGGCGCTGCACGACTGCGCCTGCGAGAACAGGATGAGGCTGCTGACCTGCGCGTACGAGGCGCCACCCACGACTGCCACGTCCACGTCGCCCCGCTCGAGGGCCAGGGCCCCGAGCGCGAGCGCGACGAGCGACGACGAGCACGCGGCGTCGATGACCAGGTTCGGCCCGGTGAGGCCAAGCGTCCGGGCCACCAGTTCCGCGGCCCAGCGCGACTCGCTCTTCGGGTCCCCGTTGGCCGCGCGCTGCGGCTTTCCCTTTCGAAGGTGCGCGGTGGCCCCGGCAATCAGCCCGTTCACCCGCTCCTCGCCCATCGCCTGCACGGCCGGCACGTGGCGCAGAGGCTCGAACGCCTGTCCCGCCAACGTCGCCAGCGTGATTCCGCCGAATGCGGGGCTTCCACCCGAGTGTCCCACGAACACGCCCACCGACCGGGCGGCCAGCTCCTCGCGGCTTAGCCCCGCGTGGCGGCACGCGTCCACCGCGACGTCGGCGAACAGGCGGTGGCACATATCGTAAGTCTCGTCACCGCTCTCGGGCTCCCGAGCCTCCACCAGGCCGCCGATGGTGGAGTAGGTCTTGCCCCGCTGGCCCTTGCGTTCGTCAAAGTAGAGCTCGCGGTCCAGCCGCTCGGGAGGCACGTCCACCACCGCGCTGCGCGCCTCCTTCAACAGCCGCCAGAACCCATCGAGGTCGTTGGCGCCCGGCAAGCGGCACGACATGCCGACCACCGCGATCGGCGTGCGGAAGGAGTGGTCGCTCACGCCGCATCTC
>DATLTC010000020.1 GCA_035533755.1 Gemmatimonadaceae bacterium | reverse complement strand
CGCGATGCGGGCTGGATCCACACGAAGATCGGGCCCGGCATGGGCCGCGCGGCCGCCACGGTGAGGGCCAGCGCGAAGACGGCGAAGCGAAGCACGAACTGACTACGCCAGAAAGCGCGAAACGGCTGCGAAGAACTCGTTGGGCGCTTCCCAGAACGGGAAATGGCCGCTGTGCGGCAGGAACTCGAGCCGCGCGCCGGGAATGGTTGCCGCGAGTTCGCGGGCCACGTCGGGCGAGAGCGGGTCGCCCTCGCCGTGCACGACGAGCGTGGGGCAGCGGAGCGCGCCCACCTGGTGGTGCCAGTCGTACCCGTCGCGACGCAGTCGCGCCAACGCGGCGGCGCCGGTCTGGCTGGCCTGCCGCGGCATGGGGAACGTGGACGCGAACGCCTGATCCACGAACCAGGCGCCGTACGACGCGCGAAGGTGCGCCAGGTGCACCGCCAGGTCGGGCTCGCCCAGCGCGTGGTCGCTGATGCCGGCGAGCACGGCGCGATCGTCCGCATTGGCGCGCGCCAAGGTCTCGGCGCGCAGCGGCGCCATCCACGAGCTGGTGGGGCCCACGGCGTCGGCCAGCACCAGCCGGCGCACGCCGGCCGGATCCTGCGCCGCCGCGAGCATGGCGATGCCGCCGCCCCACGAATGGCCGAGCACGTCCCACTCGCGAATGCCCAGCGCGCGGCGCAGGGCGGGGATGTCGGCGGCGTCGTCTTCGATGCGCGACGCGAGCGGATCGGCCGGCGCCTGCGACGCGCCGCGACCGCGCTGGTCGTAGAGGATGAGCTGCCGCCCCGCGGCCAGCGGCGACAGCGACGGCCAGAGCATGGCGTGGTCCACGATCAGGCCGCCGTTCACGCACAGCAGTGGCGGCGCGCCCGCCACGGGCGGCGAGGTGAATACGGCAAACGCGAGCCCCCGCGCCCGGACCGTCTGGCGGTCGAGGCGCGGGGGATGCGGAATGCTGCGTCGAAAAGCGAAGAAGCGATCGCGGGCCGAGGTCACGTGGAGAAATCTACCGCCGTGCCCCTGTCCGCTCCCGATCAGGCCCCTCGGGCATGCGACATCAGAGACCCGGATTGGAGAACGAGCCGAAGCTGGCAAAGAAATTCGACAGCAGCGTGAACCGGCCAGTGAACAGCAGCACGCCGACCACCACCAGCAGCGCGCCGGAAACCATCTCGATGGGTCGCAGCCAGCGCCGCATGCGCTGGGCGCCGGCCAGGTACCAGTTGAGCGCCACCGCCGCCACGAAGAACGGAACGCCCAGCCCGAGCCCGTACACGCCGAGCAGGAGCATGCCCTTGGCCATCGTGGTCTTCATGCCCGCGTACAGCAGGATGGACGCGAGCACCGGGCCCACGCAGGGCGTCCATCCGGCGCCGAACGCCATGCCCACCAGCACCGAGCCAAAGCGCCCCGCCGGCTTGGATGCGAGTTGCACGCGGCGCTCGCGCATCAACCCCGGCAGTCGCAGCACGCCCAGCATGTAGAGCCCGAACAGCACGATCACGATGCCGCCCACCTGCTGGATGAGGGGCAGCGAGCGGCGCAGCGTGGCGCCCAGGGCCGTGGCGGTCGCGCCCAGGGTCACGAACACGAGCGTGAAGCCGAGCACGAACAGCGCGGCGTGCACCGCGGCGTGGCGCCTGGCCGACGTGCGCCCCTGCGTCGTCAGATCTTCCAGCGTCATGCCCGTGACGAAGGTGACGTAGCTGGGCACCAGCGGCAGGACGCATGGCGACAGGAACGAGGCCAGCCCGGCCACGAATGCCAGGCCGAGCGACACCGTGGCCGTGTCCGTCATGGCGCGAGGCCGGCGTGCGCGGGCGGATCGGCGGGCTCGGCGAGCAGGCGCTGCACGGCCTGATCGAGCGCCACCGCCGCGAAGATGCCCTGCACCGTGTTGCGGATGCGGCCCTGGCGGTCGATCAGGAACGAGGTGGGCAGGAGGTTCACGTTGCCGAAGCTCTCGACCATGTCGCCCGTGGCCATCGCCACCGGATAGGTGATGTGGTTCTCGGCGAGGAATTTCTCGACGCCGTCGGTGCTGCCGGCGTCCATCGAGACGCCCAGCACGACGAAGTCGCGGTTCTTGTTGCGTTCGTACACCGACTCGAATCCCGGCATCTCGAACCGGCAGGGCGGGCACCACGAGGCCCAGAAGTTGATCAACACCACCTTGCCGCGGAGCTGGTCGCTGGACACGGGCTGGCCGCTGAGGGTGGTGAGCTGGAATGGGGGGACCGCGGCGTTCTCCGAGGCGACGCCGGCGGCGGCCGCGACCTGCGGCCAGAGGCGGTGGCCGACGAAGATACCGAGGGCGACCCAGAGCAGGGCTTCCCAATGGAAGCGAAAGCGGAATTTCGGGATGCGCATGGCCATTCGAGTGGAGCGTGGACGCCGGCCGGGGCCGGCTGATTATGTCTATATTCTCTAGTAGTTATGCAGTAATGTTATTCGCCGGCCGTCGCGCGGCAAGGGGCTCCGGCACGCAGGCGCCGGTCGGGGAAGTCCCTACGAAGTATGGGGCGCGGGCCCATGCCGCGGGATCGCGCACATGGGTTCAATGAACGGCAGGAACACCCCCCCGAGAACGCAACACGCGCTTCGATACCGTTACCACATACCCATGAATATGACCGCGGCGCGCAGCGACTGGCCGGGTTCGCATCCCCGAGCCTTTCTGGGGGTCGCGGCGCTGACCTGGCTGGCCGTGTATCTGGCGCTGGCCCCGGCCTCATCGGCGTTGGCGGCCGCCCTACCCGTGGACCCCGCCAGTCACCTGGGCGGCGCGTTGCAGTTCTTTCTCTTCGACACGCCCAAGGTCCTGCTCCTGCTCACCGGCGTGGTGTTCGTGATGGGGATGGTGAATTCGTACTTCACCCCGGAGCGCACCCGCGCGCTGCTGGCCGGCCGCAGCGAAGGCGTGGCCAACGTCATGGCGGCCAGCCTCGGCATCGTCACGCCGTTCTGTTCCTGCTCGGCGGTGCCGCTGTTCATCGGGTTCGTGCAGGCGGGCGTGCCGCTGGGCGTCACCTTCTCGTTCCTGATCTCGGCGCCGATGGTGAACGAGGTGGCGCTGTCGTTGCTGTTGGCGCTGTTCGGCTGGCGGATCGCGCTGCTCTACCTCGGCCTCGGGCTGTCGGTGGCCATCGTGGCCGGCTGGGTGATCGGACGGCTGCGCATGGAGTCGTCGCTCGAGGACTGGGTGCGCGAGATGCCGCGCGTGGAGGCGCAGCATGCGCACGAGCGACTGACGCTCGCCGAGCGCCTCGCGGCGGGGTTCGCCGCCGTCCACGAGATCGTCGGGAGAGTCTGGCCGTACATCCTTGCCGGCATCGCGATCGGCGCCGTGATCCACGGCTACGTGCCCCAGACCTTCATGGCCTCGTTCATGGGACGGGACGTGTGGTGGGCGGTGCCGCTGGCCGTGCTCGTGGGCGTGCCGATGTACAGCAATGCGGCCGGAGTGATTCCCATCGTGCAGGCGCTGCTCGCCAAGGGGGCCGCGCTCGGGACCGTGCTCGCCTTCATGATGAGCGTGATCGGGCTCTCGTTTCCCGAGATGGTGATCCTGCGCAAGGTGCTCAAGATGCGCCTGATCGCGACGTTCGTGCTGGTGGTGGCCGCGGGCATCCTGCTCGTGGGTTACGTGTTCAACGCGGTGTTGTGAACGAAGACATGGAGAACGTGATGACGAACATCAAAGTGCTCGGTACGGGCTGCCCCAATTGCCGGAACACCATCGCCCTGCTCAAGACCGTCGCGCGGGAGGCCGGCGTGGACGTGGAGGTGGAGAAGGTGGAGGAGATCCAGGACATCATGCGGTACGGCGTGCTGGCCACGCCCGGGGTGGTGATCGACGGGAAGGTCGTGCATGCCGGGGGCGTGCCGAGCCGGGCCAAAGTCGAAGGGTGGTTGCGCTGAACGCGGTCCGCATGCAGGATGCACGCGCCCCCCGCGCGCACGTCAATCCATCGGAGAGCCCGTCATGAAGGCGCCCGCAACCGTTGTCGCTCTGGTGCTCGTCTGTGTCGCCGCTTCGGCGGCGACCGCGCAGAACCCCAAGCCCCGCCCCGAAGAGACCGAGGTCTGGAAGCCCGTGCCGGTGGTCGTGACGCCGGGCCGCTCCGATCTCGCGCCGCCGTCCGACGCCATCAAGCTCTTCGACGGCCACGATGAGAGTCAGTGGGTGTCGGCCCAGGACCACTCGCCGGCGGCGTGGGACGTGCACGACGGCGTGCTGACGGTGAACAAGAAGGCGGACAACATCGAGACCAAGCAGTCGTTCACGAACTATCAGTTGCACCTCGAGTGGCGCGTGCCCCAGGGGATCACCGGCTCCGGGCAGGCGCGCGGCAACAGCGGCGTCTTTCTGGCCTCCACCGGCCCCGGGGACGACGGCTATGAGATCCAGATCCTGGACTCGTACCACAACGCCACCTACGTGAACGGCCAGGCGGCGGCCATCTACAAGCAGTATCCGCCGCTGGTGAACGCCATGCGCAAGCCCGGCGAGTGGAACGTGTACGACGTCATCTGGACGGCGCCGACGTTCAAGCAGGACGGCTCGCTCGACACGCCCGCGTACGTGACGGCGTTCCAGAATGGGGTGCTGGTGCAGAATCACGTGGCGCTGTTGGGACCCACGCTCTACATCGGCAAGCCGTCGTACAAGGCGCACGGGCCCGAGCCGATCAAGCTCCAGGCGCACGGCGATCCCAGCGCGCCGATCAGCTTCCGCAACATCTGGGTGCGGGTGCTGCCCGATACGGCGCAGGTGCACATGCCGTAGCAGCGTCCCGAATGGGAGGACGCGTCACCTCTCGCCCCGTTCGGTCGTGCCCGAGAACGTGGTGAAGGCGGCGGACCGAGCGCTGTACCGGGCGAAGCAGGCGGGGCGGAATCGGGTGGAGAAGTGACCGTGGGTGGCGGCTACTCGCCGCCGGGGGACCCCTCGCCCCGGTACACGACCCCGCCCTTCATCACGAACTGCACGTGCTCCACGGCCGTGATGTCCTCCAGCGGATTTCCGGGTACGGCAATCACGTCGGCAAAGTATCCGGGCTTGAGCTGTCCCACTTCGTCTTGCCACGTCAGAATGCGCGGACCGTTCAGGTAGTCGGCCTGGAGCACGGCCAGCGGCGTCATCCCGTACTGCGCCATCAGCTCGAATTCCCGTGCCTGCGTCCCGTGCGGGAAGGGGCCCACGTCCGACCCCACGGCCATCGGAACGCCCGCCGCCACCTGCCGTTTGAATTCGTGGATCTTGTAGTCCAGCATGACGTACTCGCGGGCGGCCGCGGCGGAATCGGGCGCGTGATCCGCGAAGTATTTGAATATTGCAAACGTCGGCACGGCGGGGATGTCCTTTGCCTTCATCATCTGCATCGTCCCGTCGCTGAGCTGCGTGGCGTGGTCAACGGACGCTACGCCCGCCTCCACGGCAAACCGTGCCGCAGGCTCGCCCTGGCAGTGCACGCCCACGTTGGTGTTCAGCCGGGCCGCCTCGGCCACGGCCGCCTGCAGCTGCGCCTCGGTGTACTGGTAGGGCGTATGGAAATCCCAGAACTCG